>NZ_JBQHUB010000026.1:0-39598 GCF_052065415.1 Pseudoflavonifractor sp. HCP28S3_F10
CGCCCCATGATCTATAGATACGCCCGCCCGGGATAAATAACCGGGGGATTTGCGGGGGGGGGCCGCCCAAACCGCGGCCCCCCATATTTTTTTAAAAAAAAACCGGGGGGGGCCAAGGCCGCCCCCCCCGCTCTTTTGTTCCGGTATCGCGGGTCAGGGCTTCCCGTCTTTCAGTGTTCCGTCACCGGCCATGAGTGCGGTCATCTCCTCTATCCGCTCAAGAGGAAAGGGGGGAAGGGCCACCGGCTTCATGGCGATGGACATGAGCTTCATGGGGTTGTCGTCGGCGGCGATGCGGTTGGAACTGAGCCAGCCGCACCGGCGGCAGCGGTGGATGACGGCCCACTCGCCGTTTTTGCGCGCCCACACCGCGATGGGGTCCATGATGCCGCCGCAATGGGCGGAGCGGTCTCCTGGTTCTACATCCACGTGGAGGCTGCACAGGCAGTTGGAGCAGTGGTTGCGATGGCCGCTCCCGGCTCCCGCCGGGACCACCGGCCTGCCGCACACCTTACAGGTGAAGCTGTCCTGACAGGGATGGGTCTTATAGTAGCCTTTTTCGTACTGTTTCCGTTTGTTTTCCCGGTTCAAAGGATCGTCCTCCTAAAAGTTCTCCTGGGAGCCTTTCGGGAGGCCTGGCAGAGATCGTTTTGACGCAGACCTCCCGGTCAGCGTACAATCTCCAATAGATAGCAAGATTTCACAAGACAATTCTCCTATTGTTCAAGAATGGATGCAGGAAATCCCGGAGCCGGTCCTCCGGGCGGTCCTGACAGTTGCATGATAGCACATTCGCCGGGCCTTGGCAACCATTTTCATACCGGCCTATGGACTGCGCCTGGCCCGGAATGCGGTCCACAGCGCGGCGGCGCACCGGGCCAGACCCATGAGATACCCTGCGGCCAGCAGCACGGGGAGTCCCAGGATCAGCAGCAGGAGGCTGAGCGCCATGCCCGGAAGGGGGTGGGAGAGAAGCCCCGCCAGCTGGCACTGAAAACAGGCTCTCAGCAGACCGGCCAGCAGGGAGCAGAGGGATCTGCCCGCGTAAGCGAGGCTCACGGCGTAGAGCGGGATCAGCACAAGGGCGAAGAGGGGGGAGGGGACCCATCGCCACAGGGCGATCCCGGCTGTAAGTCCGGCGGCGGCGGCTGCGGCCACCCGGATCAGTTCCCGCCTGAGCATGGGACCTCCTCTTCGGCCGGGGCGGCCAGCTCGTCCCGGAGGAAGCCGGCCAGAGAGGGCCAGGTGAGAAATACGCCGCCGTCCTCCCGGTCGATCTGGAGCACCCGGCCCTCCCGGTCCATATAGAGCGGGTCGCCAAAGGACATGCGGCCCAGGGGCGTGCCGCAGCGCCGGGGGGTGTGGGCCGCCTCCCACACGGAGTAGAGAACGGTGCCGGTGGCGGCGATCTCCAGGCCGTCGCTGACCCGCCACAGAGCCAGTATGGCCCCCGGCGTATGGGGCCACTGGATGCGGAAGGCGGACAGCTCCGCCGGCGCGGCGGGCGGACGGATGCGGATCCGCTCACCGGCGCGGAAAAGAAGCTGACAGAGCGCACTGCACATATGGCTCCACCTCCGGTCAGGGCGCGGAGGGCAGCAGATCCCGGATGAGGCCGGCGTCCGGGCCGTCTAGATCCAGGATGAGGACCTTCCGGTTTTGGACGGCCAGGGGCTCGATCTGCCGGCCGCCGGCGTCCAGATCCTCCACGTGCCAGGGATCGGAGGCACCCAGGCCCAGAGTGGTCATGCGGCCCTCGTCCACTCCGAAGCCGGCCAGCATATCTCTGACCGCCCGGGCCCGGTCCAGGGACAGGGCCTGCTGGAAGGCTGCGTCGCGGCCGGAGGCGGTGGTGCCCACGATGCACACCCGGCGGTCCGGGTATTCCAGAAGCTGCCCGGCCACCTGGGAGAGGACTTTGGCAGCGGCGGTCTCATCGGCGAAGCGGGCGGAGTCCCCAAGGAAGGCCACGCCGGCGCTGTCCAGCACCACGGTCTCCATAGGCTGTACATCCAGCCCGGCCTCCTCCACATCCACCAGAGAGACGGCGGGGAGACCGTCATAGGGCTGGTCGGCAGCAAAGTCATCGGTAAAGATTACCTGAGAAGCGCCGCCGGCCAGCAGTACCGCCTCCCAGATGTCCCGCAGGGCCTCCTGCTGGCGGGCGCTCAGTGGGGGCTGGGGGGCGGCGGTCTGGCCGCAGAAGGCCCAGCAGACAGTCACTCCCTCCAGTTCGGGAAGGGCCCGTGCCTCTTCCAGAGCCTCTGCCAGCTCCTGGGGGGAGGCGGAGAGGAGACCATCGGTAAAGTCCAGGTAGCCGCAGGTGGACAGGCCGGTGTCCAGTACCAGCAGGACCTTGTTTCCGGCGGCGGAGCGGAGGGCCTGCCCCGCCAGGCGCAGGGCCTGCAGGGTGTCCACCTCCTCCGACTGAGGGGTGGCCTGGGACAGGGCATCCTGGAGCTGGGCGCAGTACTCCTGGGCAATGGACTTCTGCTTCTTCTCGCTGAGACCTTCCACCTGGGGCGCGGGGATACTGGCCTGATAGAACACGGCGGGGTTGCCGTCGCAGCGGATCATGGTCACGTCGCCGTGGGTGTAGGCGGCGTCATAGAGCCGGCCGGAGACGGCGGCGGCCGAGAGGGGGATCCGTCCGGCGTTGCTGTGGACGCCGGCCACCACGGCCAGGGAGAGCGGGGTGTCCTCCCGGCCGCTGCCGCAGGCGGTGAGCAGGACGGCCAGGAGGACGGGAAGGATGAGGGCGCGGGCACGTTTGAACATGGCGTACATAGAGATGACCTCCTTCGTAATGATCATGCGCTCTCGGAGAGCGCGTGGAGCCGGGCCGGGGGAGAGACGGGATCGGTCTCTACGGCCTCGGCGCTGAGCTTGGTGGTGGCGGCGGGGTCGGCCAGGTATTCGGCCAGAAGCCGGCGGGCCTCGGCACGGAGGTACTCGCAGCGGGCCGTGATTACCTCACGGGCCGCCCGGTAGCGGGCCTCGTCCAGCTGTAGAAGCTGCTGACGGTCGCCGTCCATGTTGGCCAGGGCGGCCTGCAGGTCGCTCTTGGCCTCCAGCAGCTCCAGACGGCGCAGGCGCAGCCGGTTGATCCGGGCACGGAGCTCGTCCTCCGAGAAGTAGGCCAGCAGGAAGTTGGCCACGCTGGTCACCAGGGGCTCCACTGACAGCAGCACCACTACGGCGGTGCCCTTGGCGTGGGCGTCCTCTTCATTTTCCTCCGCCGCGGCGGAGAAGGCCGCTCCGGTCTCCACGGTAGTCTCCAGCTGGGTGACGCCGGAGCCGGCCTCATAGGCGTCCCGGTAGGCGAAGCGGAGCCAGACCGTGCCCGTGAACAGCAGCAGGAAGGCCAGCACGCCCGTCAGGGCCCAGACCCCGGCGAAGCGCTTGAGGTTGTAGATGGCCTGATGGGTCAGCTTGGCGATCATCAGGGGAATGACGTTGAGCACCAGGGCGATGCCGAAGGCCACCAGCTTGCCCAGCCAGGCAGACTGGGTCATGGCGCTGTCCATGATGTCGTAGAGCACCATGGCGTCCAGCACACTGAGGGCCACGGTGAGGAACAGGATGAAGGCCGGATGGGCCCACCAGGCCCGCTCGGTATCCTGGAGCGTCAGCTCCGCCTGGATGGGCAGAAGGTAGTTCTCGGTGCGCAGGGCGTGGACGCCGTTGACGTTGATCTGCTTCATGCTCCGATCATCTCCTTTTCTTCGTCAGAAAGACTGGTGCCCCGGTGGTAGACGCGGCGGAGCTTGGCCAGCTCCCGGTCAGTCTCCTCCAGCTCGGCGGCGCACTGCTCCAGCTTGGCCTGGGCCTTGATCTGGTCGCCGTTCCACAGCTTGCTGATCAGGTCCGCGATGGACCCCACATGGTCGGCACGCTGGAGGGAGAGCTCCACCAGCGCCTCGTCCCGCAGTTTGCAGATCACGCCGTCCATATAGGAGCCGTTGTACTGGTCCGGGTTGGCGTTTTGGAGAAATTCTTTGGCCCGGCGCTCAAAGTCGGTCTCGAAATCCGCCAGGAGCTGAGGCATCATGTAGTCCCGGGGGGTGAGGCCCAGGTGGGGGGCGTAGGTCCGGACCGAGACGGTCTCCTCCACGTCGCCCTGCTTGCCGAAGGACTTTTGGGTGTCTTTTTTCTTCCGAAAGCTCATGCGTCATCCTCCTCTCCGGCCTGTCCCAGGGCTCCGGCCAGCAGGGCCGCTGCCCGTTCCTGATTTTTGCGGTAGGCTGCCATCCCGGGGATCTCCCGCTCACGGATCACGGGGAAGGGGGGCAGGCTGTCGTCCCCGGCAGTCTTGAGGACTCCCTCCCAGTAGGCGGCAATGTGGGAGCGGAGGAGGGAGGAGGCCCGGCTCAGATCATGGCTGAGGCCTTCGTCGATCATGGTGTTCCGGGTGCGGAGCTCAGCCAGGCGGATGAGGATCTCCCGCTTGCGGGCGGCGTCCGCGGAGGCGCGCGCGCTGTGGGCAGCCGCCCGGCGCTGGGCATCCTCGTCCTGGCCGCCGTGGAAGGGGGCGGCGGGTGCGGAGACCAGGATCAGCTCCTGGCGGAGGGAGGAGACCTGGGTGTAGAGGGGCTCCAGCTCTTGGGCGGCACTGAGCAGGCGCTGGCTGGCATAGGCGTGGAAGCGGCTGTATCTGGACTCGATCCAGGGGGTGGTATAGTCCTCGCCGTCCTGCCGGACCTGGCCGGTCCTGCAGCCCGACGCGCCGGCGCGGCGCTCCAGCCAGCGCCAGTGGCCGAAGCCGGTAACGCCCGGGATGCGAATGGAAGTCTTTTCTTTCATAGGGATCACTCCTTATCTCTGTCTCTGAGTTTTGGGACGGGCCGGAGTGGCTGTCCTTCCTGTCAAGACCAGAATAAACGGTTCGGAGCGGACTGTCACCGGGGCGGGACGGGAGACTGTCGGGATGCTGTCGGGAAATGGCGGGAAATAGGTGGAATACAAAAAGATTTGCGCCCGCCTGGGGGATATGGTACACTCAGAGATGACAAAAACCGCCGGTTTTCGCGGAGAAGGAAGGAGGGACGGCCGGTGCGGGAGCGGATGGAAGCGTTGGTCCGGGAGGTATTCGCCCGGGAGGAGCGGAATGAGGTGGAGCTGCGGCTGAGCCGGGAGGAGGCCTGCTGGCTGGAAGAGGAGAAAGGCGCGGTCTGCCGGGCGCTGGACATCCCACCGGCCCCCGACGGGAAGCGGTGGTATCTGGTGCGGATGGACTGAGCCGGAGCGGGAAGGAGGTACGCCCCATGCCGGGAGAGAAAGAGATGAGCTGGCAGGACTGCCTGGTGGACCGGCGGTGGCTGGACAGGCACATCCAAAGGGTCCGGGAGGACCTGCTGCGGCAGGTGGAGGAGAAGCGGGCGCGGCTGGATCCCGCCCGGCGGGAGGGGAAGGACGCCGAGGTCAACGCCCTCAAGCGGGAGATCAACTATCTGCGCAGCAGGGAAGAGATGATCGGACGGAACGGGCTGACCCCGGCGCGCCATGTGACGCTGTGGGGCCTGCAGCGGCTGCTGGCCCAGGGACAGCCTCCGGAGCTGGGCTGCCAGATTTTTTACGGCGGGGGCCGGAAGGGGCCGGACGCGGCCAGTCTGCTGGAGCTGGTGTTTGCCGGTACGTGTCTGGATATCTGCGCCCTCTGGAAGGAGCAGGGGCGGAGCCAAAAGACGGTGGCCAACAAGGTGAGTATCCTACAGCACGGACCCTATCAGTACGTGGAAAAAGGGAAGCAGGAGATCTGCGAGACCGCCCTCAGCGCACTGGAGGAGCGTTACCGGGCAGGGCGGCTCCCGACGCTGGAGGCCGTGGCGGGCAACCTGCGCGCGGCCCGGGAGGAGGGACGGCTGCGTCTGGACGCGGAGGTAGCGGACCGGATCGGGACGCTCTTTTCCCATGTTTCGGAACAGCTCTGGGGGGAGCAGATCCGCTCCGACCTGCCGGGAGAGGAGCTGGCGGTGCGGCAGCTGGCGGCGCTCTTCGTCCTGGCCCTGCTGCGGGAGCAGTGCTGGGGAAAGGGTGCCCCGGAGCTCCAATGGCTCCGGGGCGAAAGCGCCGCCGTGACCGCAGCTGATCTGCGGGAGTCTGGGGAGCCGGAGAGTGCGGACGGGCCCACCGGCATCTTCGCCCTGGCCGGGAGCGGGATCGCCGGGGAGCTGCTCCCCGACGTGGAGCTGGATGGTGTGGTGTTCCGGACATGCCGGAGGGAGGACGGCCGGCTTTGCACCCCCCTGGAGCAGGTTCTGGAGCACAACGGGGCAGACAGGGCCTTTCTGCTCTGCGGCGGACCGGGCAGCGACATGTCGGGGGCGGGCAAGACCACCTCTCTGCGGATGCTGCGGGCCGGGGATGAGCGGGCGGTCTTTGTGCCGCTGAGCGCCGTTTACAGCGGCCACGGCCTGCGGGGGCTGGATCGGGAGAACGGCCGCCCCCGGCTGCTGACCTGGCTGGAGACCCGTGGGCTCCGCTTCCCGTCGCCGGAGGACCTGGAGGACCGGCTGCTCCTGCTGGACGGGCTGGACGAGATCACCAACGCCGCAGGCGTCCGCGCCCTGTGCGACGATCTGGTCGACCTGCGGAGAAACGGACGGCTGCGGCTGGTCATCAGCAGCAAGCTGCCCCCGGAGCGGCTGCCCGCCTGGAGCGCGGGGCTCAGCGATCTGGGCACTGTGTGGAAGAGCTGTCGCCGGTGTACGGTGCGGCCCATGCGGGACGGGCAGAAGCGGGCCTGGCTGGGAACGGGGAGCGGTATCGAGGAGCCGGTGAGAGACATGCTGACCACCCCCTTTCTGCTGCGGATGTGCGGCAGTGTCCAGACCTTTCTGGAGGGGGACGCCGGGGAGGGGAGCATGGAGGTCCTTACCCGCTGGGTCCCCCGGGAGCGGCTGGCCGGGATGTTCGGAAGCCCGGAGGCTCTCTTTTACGGCTGCCTGGCGGTGCAGGCCTGCCGCTGGTTCGATGAGGACAGGGCGGGGGACGCCCGGAGCGAGCGGGATGCCTTTTTCCTGATGTACGCCCTGCCGGCGGTGGCCTTTCAGATGCTGGTGCCTGAGCTGTACGATGGCCGGTATATCCCGGCGGCCGCCCGGGCGGTGGATCGGACGGCGGTGGAGGAGATGGTGGGGAGCAGCTTTTCCGCCTTCCGGCGGGGACTGCGGTTTTTCCCCGCCTACCGCTCCGGCGCTCTGGAGGTGCTGGCGGCGGAGGCCGGCGGCCTGACAGCGGAGGCCTTTTCCCGGGGACGGGCCGCCGAGGTGCTGTCCCGAAGCCTGAACCGGACTACCTTGGAGTGGGAGTACCGCTTTTCCAGCCGGGCAGTCCAGGAAAACCTGGCCATGCTCCATGTGGCCAACCTCTTCTTTGCCGCCTGCCATGGAGGGCTGGGGGAGGAAGGCAGAGGACTGCGGGTGTGCGAGTGCCCGGTGTGGCATTTCCCCAAGGCCATGCTGGAAAAGGCCGTCCGTTTTGCCGACCAGCTCTTCGGCTGCGACGGGACCACGGCGGAGCGCCTGCAGGCAGGACCGGGGGAAGGGGAGGAGTCCTTTTTCCGCTCGGTCTTCTGCCGGGTGGGGGCCGAGCTGTGCCGGGCCCTGGGATTGCCCCAGGAGGAGCAATGGCGGACTGCCGCCGCCGGGCTGCTGAGGCCGGGGGCGGCCGCCGGGGCCTATGACGGATATGAGGTGGTGCTCAGCCTGTGCAACCAGGCCAGGATCCTGCGGGAGCGGGGGGACCTCTCCAGGGCGGCGGTCCAGGCCCGGACGGCCATCCGTTTCTGCGCGGCCCATCCGGACATCCCGAATACCGACGCTTGGCACAGCCTGTCCAAGGTATATCTAGAGCAGATCAAAGCGCTTCTCAACGGAGAGGGGAAAGAGAACGCCGCTTTGGAGATAGTCCCGGGGCCGGAGCTGGCCTTCGCCTGCCGCGTGCGGGAAGAGCTGGAGCGCCTGCGGAGAGAAGAAGGCGGGGAGAACGGATTCTTCGGGCGGCTCACCCCGGCGGGACTGGATGTTCTGGAGCCGGCGGCCCTGATCGTGGAAAAGGCCTGGCTGCGGCTGGAGCGGTACCGGGAGCGGGACTTTTTCGGGGACGGGCGGGTGAAATTCCTGCTGGAGGCCTCCTATACTGCCAAGGCGTACAGTGTTTACGCCGCATTTCACGAGTATGCGTCGGGCCCGGCGCTGAACCTGCTGGGCTGTTTCCTGGAAAACCAGCAGGAGGTGCTGGAGAACAGCGCCCGCCTGCCCTTCTTTGAAAAAGAGCCCCATCTCCGCATAGAGATGGGGCGGGAGGAACTGCGCTATCCGGAGCGGCAGCGCAATGCCTTCCGGGCCTATCTGCGCATCTACAATATCCGGCGGGGGAACCAGCCCTACTCGGCCCGGCGGCTGGCGGAGGCCCTGCTGTGCCGCCGGGTGCGGCTCTCCGGCGGGTGTGTGACGCCGGGATCGGGGGCGGAGGGACCCTTCACGGAGGAGGAGCGCCGCTTCCTGGACGAGGCCACCCGCCGCTCCTGCACCGGAGCGGCGGCGGGGTACGGCATCTGCCGCATCCGCTTCCTCAACGACTGTATCGCAGAGCTGGAACAAAACGGCTTCCGTTCGGAGGACGAACGGGAGCTGGAGCGCATGCGGCGGGAGGTAAAAGCCCGCTTCCGGCAGGAGTGGGAGCGGTGCCGCTGCGGGGAGAAGCTGCGGCCTGACGGCGGAACGGCCATGGACCTGTATACCGTGTCGCTCATTGCGGAGTATGAGCCGGTCCGCCCGGTAGAGGCCCAGGTGCCCGCCTGGGTGGCCGGGGCGCGCCGGTTCTTCCGGGAGCAGATGCCGAAAGAGAACAGCACGGTCCGGTACACCACCGGCCTGGTCCAGCGGGAGCAGTATCTCCGGGAATGCTGGCAGCGGCTGCGGCGGCTGGAGCGGACCATCCCGGCTTTCCGGGAGCTGGCCCGGAGCACCGGGACCGGAGACTGGCCCGCAGTGCTGGCGCGGCTCAACGCCGCCGGGGAAGAGCCGTAGAAACGTCGGAGCGTGTAAATACAGATTGGAAAGACAAAAGCCCATCCGGGTATCCGGATGGGCTTTTTATGTTGTCATGAGACAGCTTTGCCGACCGCTCATACTAAAACCTGTTAAAAAGCTTTTTGTAGCGCGAAGCGTATCAGGAGATATGTACAGGCACGCCGTTGACCTCCACGTCCCCGTCGGCCCGGATAAGGATGTACCGGACGCCGTTGATGACGCGGGTTTCCACCAGGTCGCCCCGGTCGGCGCTGACCCGGACGCTGACGTCGGGGGCCGAGACCTCCAACCGTTTGGAGTCCACCAGGTTCCGGGGACTGAGACCGGTGTCGCCACCGAACCGGGCGTCATAGCCGGACTCGAAGGCGGCGGCCCGCTCTCCGGAGACGCCGCAGGACTCCAGCACCCGGCGGACGGCCCCTTTGGACACGGTGAGGGGCTCGGTCTCATGATTGGCCTTGTGCTCCTCCATCATGGCGCAGAGATGCTGCTGCACGGTCTGGACCACCTCCAGGCTGCACTCCTCCTCCAGCGCGTCGGACAAAACGGTCTGGAAGGTCTCCCGCTGGGCGGCGGCGGGCATGGGCGGCTCGGTGCGGAACACCGTTTCCACGAAGGAGCTGTGGATGTCGGCGCCGTCTTTGGAGTAGTAGAGGGCGCCGTAGAGATTGGTGCTCCGGTCGTCAAAGGCGGGAAAGAGGAAGCCCAGCGCCGGCGGGGCCACCAGCCAGTCAATCTGGCGGCTGTGGAACTCGTTTTCGTGGGCGTAGTAGCTCAGGGCGGGCTTGGTGGCCCGGACCGGGCAGATACTGCACAGGATGTAGTTGAAGACCTCTCCGGAGGCGTCAGGCTGGTCCTCGCCGTCCCGGGCCCGGAAGGGCACGTCGTAGCGGTCGTGGGCCAGCAGGATGAGGTAATTGCCTTCCAGCGTCAGGGACTGGCGTACCCGCTGGAAAAAAGCCTGCACCGCCTCCTCATCCTGAAGGGCGGAGTTGCGCAGGGCCATGAGGAGCTTGTGCTCCTCCCCCTGGATCACCTGTTTGGTGGAAAAGACGATGTCCATCAGGTTTTTTCCCAGCGTGCCCGACAGGGTACGCTTGAGGATAGAGAGGAAATGCTCACTCTCATCCTGGGTCATTAGGCCGATGGACTGGTCGAATTGGGAGACCATCTCCCCGGACTCATTGACGTAGCAGCCCCGGATGTGGGTGATATTGCTCTTCTCCGGCTTGAAGCGCCGGCGGAGTTCGGCGATCTCTTTTTCGTTCATGGGAACCTCACTTCAGATCATAGAATGGTGTCTGTGGGTGCGGCTCCGCCCGGGAGAGGAGGGCCGCCCGTCCATCATACTACACCCGGGGCCGGATTTCCATCTCAAAAACGGTCCGGGGTTTTTCAGTGACAAACAAAGTGGGGCCTTTGGCAGAATTTTTACACGATCAACATATAATAGAGGTAGCGCCGCCGGGCGCGAAGGTGCAAACTTAAAACCAAGATCGAATGACAGGGAGAATGGGAATGATATACAGTGTGATCGACATTGGCTCCAATACCATCCGGCTGACGGTCTACCAGGTGGAGAAGGGGCATATCGAAACCATGTTCCGTGAGAAAAACACCGCCGGACTGGCGGGCTACGTCAACGGGAAGGGCAAGCTGTCCCGGGCAGGGATCGAGCGGGCGGCGGAGGCGGTGGAACGCTTCCAGTCGGTTCTGCAAAAGCTGTCCATCGGGCATGTGGCGGTGTTTGCCACCGCGTCCCTGCGGAACATTGTGAATACGGACGAGGCTTTGGCCGCCATCGAGGGGCGCACGGGGCTGAGCGTGGAGGTGCTCTCGGGCGAGAAGGAGGCTCTGCTGGATTACGTGGGGGCCACCCATTTCCTTCCGGCGGCTGAGGGGCTGCTGGTGGACATCGGCGGCGGCAGCACCGAGCTGGTCTTTTTCCGCCAGGGTGAGGTGGAACGGGCGGTATCGCTGCCTGTGGGTTCCCTGAACATGTATGGCAAGTATGTCTCACACCTGCTGCCCACCCGGGAGGAGCGCTCGCGCATTGAGCGCCGGGTGGACAAGGAGCTGAAAAAGCTGGAACTGCCGCAGGTGGTCTGCCCCGTGATCTGCGGGGTGGGAGGGACCAACCGGGCCGCCGGAAAGCTGATCAACGCCCGGGAAAAGCTGCCCTGCGCCAACCGGACCATCTATCTGCGCACCGTCTCTCAGGTGCTGGACAGCTTTCGGGAGGAGAACAGGGAACATCTGATGCAGCTTCTGAAGGTGACGCCGGACCGAATCCACACCCTGCTGCCGGGCATGACCATACTGCGGCGGGTGGCCAGGACCTTCTGCAGCGATACCATGATTATCAGTGACTACGGCGTCCGGGAGGGCTACCTCCTATCGGAGGTGCTGAATATGGAGCGGGGGGAAGTGCTGTGAGGGGAGAACTGAGACACTATACCCAAAACCGGGAACTGTCCTGGCTGGCCTTCAATGACCGGGTGCTGGACGAGGCCGCGGACCCCTCGGTGCCCCTGCTGGAGCGGCTGAAGTTCGTGGCTATCTTCACCAGCAACCTGGACGAGTTTTTCATGATCCGGGTGGGGAGCCTGTATGATATCGTCTCCATGGGCGGAAAGGCGGGGGACAGCCGTACCGGGATGACCGCCCGGGAACAGCTGGAACACATCTATGAGGCGGTGGGTCCCCTGTACCGGAAGAGGGATCAGATCTTCCAGGAACTGGAACGGGAACTGAGCGCCTATGGCGTGTGCGGAGTGGAGTTTGGAGAACTGGAGCCGCGGGAACGGAAATGGATCAGAAACTATTTCAAGACCCAGGTGCTGCCGGTACTCTCGCCCCAGATCGTAGACGCCAACCACCCGTTTCCCCATCTGCAGAATAAGGAGCTCTATGTGGTGGCCAACCTGAGGCGAAAAGACCGCGTGATGATGGGCATTGTGCCTGTCCCTTCCATGCTGCCCCAGGTGGTGGACCTTCCAGGCGGCGGCCTGCGCTTCCTCCGGATGGAGCAGGTGATCCTGGAGCACCTGGAGCTGGTCTTTGAGCAGTATACAGTCTCCGACCGGAACTGCATCTGCGTCACCCGCAACGCCGACATCTCTCCGGATGACGAGATGTTCGACGTGGAGGAGGATTTCCGCTGTCACATGAAGAAGCTGCTCCACAAGCGCCGCCGCATGGCAGCGGTGCGTCTGGAGGCGGCATTCCCCCTGGAAAAAAAGCTGGAGGATGTTCTGACCCGCCGGTGCCATGTGGGAAAGCACCAGATCTTCCGCACGGCCGCGCCCATGAAAATGGAGTATGTATTCCCGTTACTCTCAAAAGTGCCGCCGGCCCTGGGGCAGACGCTGCTCTACCCGCCCTTTGCGCCCCAGGCCGTCCTTCCGGCCCACCAGGGCGGTATGCTGCGGCTGGCCAGAAAGCGGGACCTGCTGCTCTCCTATCCTTATGAGAGCATGGAGCCCTTTCTCCAGCTCATCCGGGATGCCAGCACCGACCCGGATGTACTGAGTATCAAGATCACTATCTACCGGTTGGCCAAAAAAGCACGGCTGGTAGAGTACCTGTGCGCCGCCGCGGAAAACGGCAAGGAGGTCGTGGCGGTCATCGAACTGCGGGCCCGCTTCGACGAGCAGAACAACATCGATTGGTCCGAGCGGCTGGAGGAGGCGGGCTGCCGGATCATCTACGGCTTCGAGACTTACAAAGTTCATGCCAAGGTGTGCCTGATCACCATGCGGGGCAAGGGCGGCGTGCAGTATGTGACTCAGATCGGCACGGGCAATTACAACGAAAAGACGGCGGCCCAATATACCGACCTGTCCCTTATTACTCCGGACGCCGGGATCGGCACTGATGCAGCCTCCTTTTTCAAGAACATGTCCATCGGCAATCTGGAGGGAGAGTACCGCCACTTTCTGGTGTCTCCGGTGGGCTTCAAGCGGACGATCCTGGACCGCATGGCGGAAGAAGAGCGGAAGGGGAGCGGGGGCCATATCGTCATCAAGTGCAATTCCATCACCGACTGTGACTTGATCGAGGGCCTCTCCCGGGCCTCCCGGGCCGGGGTGAGGATCGAGCTCATCATCCGGGGCATCTGCTGTATCCTGCCCGGGGTGCCGGGCTATACCGAGCATATCTCGGTAACCAGCCTGGTGGGCCGTTATCTGGAGCACGCCAGGATCTACGCCTTCGGCGACGGACCGGAGCGAAAGCTCTATATCGGATCGGCGGACATGATGACCCGCAATACCGAACGGCGTGTGGAGGTGGTGACGCCGGTCTATGATCCGGCACTGAAAAAGCGGGTGGAGGAGCTGCTGGAGATCCAGCTGCAGGACACGGTCAAGGCCCGCTGGCTCCTGAGCGACGGTACTTACCTTAAAAAGCAGCGGGGTGAGGGGCCGGAGGTCTGTGCCCAGGAGCAGCTGATGAAGGAGGCTGCAGACCGGGCCGGGGCGGCGCGGGAGGCCGCACAAAAGCGGCCGGGCCCGACCATCCGCGGCCTGCTGAGGGCGGTACTCGGCTGGCTGTGGAGAAAACGGTGTCCGGCATGCCCCGCAGAAAAACAGCAACGCCAATTTTCAAATGAGCCTTGACAAGCGGGCAAGTTTTTGCTATTATATCCCTTGCTGAGCCGGTCAGCCGGCTATGTAGCTTTATATGGGGGTATAGCTCAGCTGGGAGAGCGCTTGAATGGCATTCAAGAGGTCAGCGGTTCGATCCCGCTTATCTCCACCACGAAAAAAGACAGCCTGACGGCTGTCTTTTTTGTTTCCACCAGGTTTTAAGAGCACTTTCAGGCAAACAAACAACAGCGGTTGGATCCCGCTTATCTCCACCACGAAAAAAGACAGCCTGAAGGATGCTCCCGATAAGAAAACATCGTGAGGAAAGAGAGAACGGTATAGCTTCGGCTGTACCGTTTTCTCATTTTTCCGTTGATGCCGTGACTTTTGACATTTCCAAGACTCCGATACCCTTGTAGTAAATGTCAATCTCCTGCGTCCGATTCTTACCCTTCGGGTCGCTGGCCGCATGGACGATGATTTTCTCCACGAACTCATGGAGGATGCAGGGCGTGAGCTCCGGGATATCCGTGTACCTCTCCACAACGGAGAGAAAACGATCAACATCCGCCGATTTGCTTTCCTCCAGCTCCACTTCTTTCCGAAGGGAGTTTACCAGCACCTTGAGCTCCTGTTCTTCCTTCTCGTGGTCCGCAGAGAGCTTCTGAAAGCGTTCATCGGAGAGTTTGCCCGAAATGTTGTCCTCATAGAGCCGCTTGAAGATAGCATCCAGCTCAGTGATCCGCTTCTCGGAATCGGTAAGCTGCCGTTTCCTCTTTACAAGATCCCGGTTGCGCTGCCGCAGGTCGCTGTCCATGACCAGCCTCACAAATTCGTCCTTACTGCGGGAGGCGAAGGAAACGATCTCCCGCAGGTTTTCCAGAATCAATTCCTCCAAGATCACCGTGCGGATGGAATGGGTCTGACCGCAGAAGTCACGGCTCTTTCGGTAGCCGGCGCACAGGTAGTATTCCTGCTCGCGCCGGAAGTTGGTGGCCCTGCATTGATACATGACAGATCCGCAGTCTGCGCAGAACATCATGCCGGAGAACATCCCCATTTCTCCCATTTTTGTAGGACGCCGGCGCGTCTGCCTTGCTGCTCTCGCGGCGTCTGCGATTGCCTCCGTCCAGATCGGGTCATGGGTGTTCTCAAAGATCATCCACTCACTTTCTGGATTATGGATGACCTTTTTGCTCTTGTAGGACTTCTTCCTTGTCTTGAAATTGACCGTGTGCCCCAGGTACTCCCGCCAGCGGTCCATGATATCCGCTACGGTGGAGGCATCCCATGCGTAGGGCAAGCCCTGCTTGATATTCCTTGCTTTCCGGCCCCTGCTGGCATAATAGGCGGCCGGGGTCAATATCCTTCGCTCTGTCAGCTTCCTTGCAATCTGAGACGGCCCGAAGCCGTCCATCACATATAGGCCGATCTCATAGACCACCGCTGCGGCGTCCTCGTCCCTGACCCACAGCTTTTTGTTGTCAGGAGACTTCATGTAGCCATAGGGCGGCAGGGTCGTCAGATGCTCGCCAGCGTTGCCCTTGACCTTCATCACGGCACGGATCTTCTTACTGGTGTCTTTCGCATACCACTCATTGATGATGTTCCGAAAAGGAGTGAACTCATTATCACCCTGGGTGCTGTCCACGCCATCGTTGACAGCAATAAAGTGAATGTCATGCTCCGGGAACATGATCTCGGTATACATGCCCACTTGCAGATAATCACGGCCCAGGCGTGACATATCCTTGATAATGACCCGATTGACAAGGCCGGCTTCGATATCCGCAATCATTTGCTGGAAGCCAGGGCGGTTGAACGTCGTACCCGAAATGCCGTCATCAATATAAAAGCGATAATTTTTGTAGCCGTGGTCAAGTGCATAGCGTTGAAGGATCTTTTTCTGGTTGATGATACTGTTGCTGTCGCCCTGCAATTCATCGTCACGCGACAAACGGCAGTACAAAGCGGTAACAGCTTCGACGCTCATAGCGCTGTAAGGGAATTGAAGCGCGGCAGCGGTGTTTGACTGATGATACATAGTAACCTCCCATCCGGCAGTCAAACACGGTTTTGAAGTCACCTTCATTATACCGCGTCTTTTTGTCCCTGTCTGCCTGTTTGGGAGAATTAAGTTGTAGCTTCTTTCTGAACGTCCGCTTTCATCAGACGTTCCAGCTTTACGGCAATACCCTCATCGCCCTTTTCCCGAAAGAAGGAATTGACGATAAAGGTTGTGTTGCCGATCTGTTTTTCGCTCCGCCTCGGCGGGGCGTATTTCTTTTCAGATGAAACGGTCGTTTGCATAGTTAGCCCCTTTCTAATCGTCTGAAAACAAATCATTTTTTGATAGCTTACGAAGAACAGCAGAACGGACGGCTGAATGGCCTATCAGCTCCACGGGAATCCCACCCCCGCGCGGTTCTCGCGCGGCCCTGCTCATTGCCTGCGACGCCTCACCGCCTGAATACGGCTGCACGCCCGGACTGTGACTGCAAGGGAGTATCGCCCCGCCTGTGCATCGTGGCCCGCGGGCTGCCTTGCCCGCTTTGCGGTCCGGTGGATATCGCTCGCCCCGTTGGAGGGTCATGGCGCACCGGCCGTATGGCTCCACACAGACGGGAATGTATCCGTCTGCTCTATGCTGCACCGGGATTTGCCGGGCTTTCTTTGTCAAGGAGCAAAGGGCTCAGCCGCGCGGAAAGGGGGGCGCACGGTTAAGGCCTGCCTGGGTTCAGTTCAGGTCGAAACTCAGGATGGCAACGATCAGCTTCGTCTCAATTCGACGGCGGATCTCCTCGTCCACAGCAAAGCAGGGGTTTCCGTTCTGATTGCAGCCCCTACGCATGGACAGTGCCGCTATGTAGCCGGAATAGTGGTCCAGCACACGGTTTACGGCTTCCGGGTCGCCCCGCACGGCGGCGGCGATCACCGGGTAAGGGATCAGGCTGCTTCGCGCGGTTCTGCGCTTACTCATTCGCGTCACCTCCCATCAGCCTTTTCAGCAGCTCATAGGCCTGCTGCCTGCGGTTGTTGACCGTTCTCCGGGACAGGCTCAGCCTCTCGCCGATCTCCCGGTCTGCCAGCTCCAGGAACCAGTACATCAGAAGGATATCCCGGAATCTCTGCGGCAGGGCGGTCAGCGCGGCGGCCAGCCGGTCATCCTTAATAAGGATCACGTCGCTGCCCACGGGGAAGGATGTGTATTCCCAGGGGTAGACGTCCCAGGTCGCAAGCGTCTCCATCGCCTCCTCCGGCAACTGGCTGAACGGGATCTCAAGATCCTGCCGGCGCCCGATTGCGCGGTAAGCGTTGTAGTCTTCGCACCGTATCACCTTTTTGCAAAAGCTGTCAAAGGCGTGCTGCTTGTGTTCGTCGTGACGGTCGAGGTCCATTTTTTCACCTCCCTTCGCGCCGGAAGGCAGGTCGTTGTTTCCCCTTTCACCCCCTACTCGTCTTGCAAACACCCCTTTTGGCCATTTTTGCGGAAATTTCTCAAAAATATTTTTCTCGCGGCTCATGCTGCGCTCCTTTCGTTCTGTTCGGGTGGATGTTCCTTCCAGAACGAAGGGCGGCGGGGAGCGGCAGCCCACGGCGAAAAAGTGCCGGGAACGACAAAAAGCGCCCACACAGGCATAAAAGCCTGCATGGGCGCTTTGGTGCGGTTCAGTATAAAAATTGTCGGCGGCTGTCGGAGGACATAGGTATCCTACGGTGTCCGGGTATCGTCCGGCTATGCTCCCGGCGCGGCTCGGTGCCGCAGCATTAGCGGCACCTCCTGTGCTCTCCTGTCATACGCATAGGTCCCTTTCATCTGAAAAATGTTGGGACAGCAAAAACAACGGCCGCCCCGTACAGAGCAGCCGCCGTTTTCCCTATACCATACGCTGCTTTTCAGTACCGCAAGGATGGGTGTCCTATTGTCGTCATGCAGATGATCGGACGAATGATTCTTGTGATTCTTTTCATAATGCTGTCTCCTTGCCGCGCTGGGGTAGCGGCGCAGCTCAAAATGTCATTGATTTGTTTCTCGTAGCGAAAAAGGAGCAGCGCAGCGTCAAGGCGAAAAGCCTATCCGCTACGCTGTCCATTGTTCGCTTATGTGGTCATGTCAGCGGTTTGCTGCTTGGCCGTATGTCAGCCGGTCACTTCTTGCAGCGCCAGAGGAAGGTCACGATCTGCGCTCTGGTGCAATCCGCGTCGGGGCTGAATGTGGTGTTGGTGGTTCCCTTGGTGATGTTCTCCTCGACCGCCCACAGTACCGCGTCGGTATAGTAGGCGGTGGACTTCACATCGGCAAAGGGATTGGCTGTACCCGCTGCCGGGGACTTCTCGGAACGCCACAGGAAGGTGACGATCTGGGCGCGGGTGCAGGTCATGTTGGGGCTGAACGTGGTGTCGCTGGTGCCCTTGGTGATGCCCTGACTGACCGCCCAACGGACAGCCTCCGAATAGTAGGCGTCAGCAGAAACGTCAGAGAAGTTCATGGCATAGTTCACCACGGGACTTCCGGCAGCACGCCACAGGAAGGTAACGGCCTGGGCGCGGGTGCAGATGCCATCCGGGGAGAAATGGGTATCATCGCTTCCCTTGGTAATGCCGTTTTCTACTGCCCAATCCACAGCGTCCTCATAATAGCTGCCAGTGGCTACATCCACAAACACGCCGGTCTGGGGGTTGCCGTTGGCTTTCATAAAGATGACCTCGATGGTATGGGTTCTACGGGCATTCTCAAATGTGTAGGACTTCGCCGCACCAATACTCTTGCCGTCGATCTTGACGTTGGAGATGGCATAGCCCTTGTCCGGCGTAAAGGTGAAGGTCTGATCCCGGCCCTCGCGGACGCTAACATTGCCAGAGGGAGAAATAGAGCCGCCAGGCCCGGCAGTTGCCTTGATGGTGTAGTAGCTGTAGCCGCTGATACCGCCGCCACCGCCACCAGAGGACTGAGTTTTCTTGGGAATCACAGTTCCGTCAGCGATTTTAGTTCCACAATCCAGGCAATAGGTATCACCGGTATAGCCCGTTTCTTCATAGGTAGCGTCCTTGGCATTGCGGTTCTCGGTGCCGCCTACGTGGTTGGTGGCATCGATGGGAGTGGTAACGTCGCTCAGCTCGGTAGTGCCAGCCGCATCGGCGAAATTCTTATTGCAGACAGAGCAGTGCCAATGGATCTTGATGCCAGCATCCTTGCAGGTAGCGGCAACGCCAGAAACCTCGGTCAGCTTGTGACCGGCATCAGGGTCCACCGCAATCGGTGTCTCGGTTCCATCGGGTGCGATGGACTTTACAGGCGTGTCGTTCGCTCCCAAAACAACCAGGGTACATGTCGTGGTTTCCTCTTCTTCTGTCTCAGTAAGCAGCATCTTTTTGCCGGACTCAAGCTTCACATTCTCGAACCCCTGCATCTCTCCGCGCTCGCTGGTTGTGATGCACCATTCCAAAAGGCCACACTCCATCGTCCCTGCATCGGTGCCGGTCAGGTAGATTTGATATTCACGGCCATCATCCGGCAGATAGATGAGCTTCTCATCCCCGTCCACAAGGGCCATCAGGGTGCTGTTTTCGTCCACAACATTGTCGGTAATGCTGCACAGTACATTCCCCTGGGCATCCTCCACACGGACATCCACGGGGCAGCGGACGTATGCCCACTTGCCGAAAGATTCCAGATAATCCGCCGCACTGCTGCGTTTTACTGAGTCTACATAGTTGGAGACCTTATGGTTGTCAAAGCTGATGAAATGGTCATCGAAGATTCCCCGATTGGTGCGCCCGAAGTCCCTCCAATCGCCTCGTAGCAGTGATTTGACCACACCAATGGGTATCGCATAGGGTGTCACAGCGGTACTACCCAATATGTCAAAGATATCTACTCCAATATCGAGAGGAACATAGGTCACCGGGTCGCCCGGGTCACAGATATTGAAAATATTGTCGGTATACCCCTTATACTCCTCGTGGTAGGTGTTGGGAGTCGCAAAGGTATAGACAAAGATATTGTCATGGGGACCATATTTTTCCGGCGAACGGTCCAGGATAGCCCCCACCAGGTTGGAGGCGGCTCCCCCAAGGCTGTGGCCGGTGACGAGGATCTTCAGCTTGCCGGCCTGTGCCGTTTCAAAGAGGTCATGCTGGGTCATATACTGGTCGATTCCACGCATCACCTTGATGGCAAACGCCATAAAGCCGGGGTGAGTTTCTACCCCCAAGGCCGGGTAGGTCACAAGGGTACCAAAGTCCGCTATCCAATCTTTAGTGGTGGTGGTACCGCGCAGAGTCACCAACATCAGGGTGTTGTCAGACTCCATCTCTTTGCTGGCAATCGAAAAACACATGTCACTGCTGTCATCAAAGGTAAAATCGTTGACTCCATTTGTATCCTTCAAATAGCTGTAGAGGGTGATATTCTCTTTTTCAAAGCCCATATTCCGATAGGCGTTGTAGATATATCTGCCGAAGGGGTTCTCTTTATCGATATCATAGGCGGCGGCGCTGAGAACCGCCGCAAGGAGCGCCAAATCCCGGTTTGCAACGGAAGAGGGGAGATTGAAAAGTTCATCGCCGAAATTGAGATCGACCGTAATATCCCGACCGTCATAGTAAGTGAGCGAGAGGGGCAAAAGCTCTCGTATCCCATCATAGAACCCCTCGGGCTGACCTCGGAGAATGGGATGCGCGCCGTCCTCAAGCAGCCATATAGTATCAAGATCCCATTGCCGCTCTGTGTAAATGGTGCGGAGTTTGGTAGAGGACTCGCGGAGAACGGCCTCTGCCTGTCCATCCCCCATTACAAAGTTGGTAGTGTCCATGCAGAAGAGGCTGAGCGAGACGTCCTTGCCCTCGCCCAAGAGGTAATACCCTATAGGCAGGAAGTTGGAATCCACCTTATTCTTATCAGACTCACTGACAGCGTCGGCCTTCACCTGCCCGCGCAGCAGGAGATTGCCGGTTGCCGTAAGGTTCCTTGCGCCGCACACTCCCCAGATACCGCCTGCATAGGCGGTGGCATAGATATAAGTAGTATTGCCGGCGGTGCTGCCGTTCGGCTTTTCCAACGCATCCGCGGTCACATCACCCTTGTTATAGGTATGGTTTACCGTAGCGCTGCTGCCCTCCAGCTTTCCAACGATGCCGCCTGCGTAGGCATACGGACTGTTATTGGCAGAAGACGCCGTGACATCGCCTAAATTATAGCAGTCGTTGATTTGCGTTACGGCATTGCTGTTATGGTTGCGGTCGCATCCCAGAATTCCACCGGCAAAGGCCTCGCTGCCGCGTTTATTGCTATGGTTGACATTCACTGAGATATCGCCGGTGTTAGCGGATTGATGAATAACAATATTGCTGCTAATACTATTCCCCCAGATGCCGCCGGCCATAAATGTATTGAATGCACTTGACGTTGTTGTAACGGCGTCATCCATCAGGCTGAGCTGAATCCGTCCGCTGTTGAAGCAGTAGGAGGTTTCATCCGTCTGGCAGAGTCCTCCGATACCGCCCACATCGGCGCCGGCCTGGCTGTCAACCAGGATCATGGCGCTGTTGCGGCAACCACTCATGAGCGATCCCATATAATATCCGGCAACGCCGCCTACATAGACGCGGCCCCGGGAGTGCACGCTGATCGTGCCGCTGTTGGCGCAGCCAGTAGTGGTTTTGACCGCGGCATATCCTGCGATACCGCCAATATATGAGCTGCCTGCATAGGTATTCGACCAGTTGGCAGTTGTGTCCACCTTGATATAGCCCCGGTTCTCACAGCCGGTCAGCTCGGCATCGCTGTCTGCTTTGCCGGTGATGCCGCCTACATAACCAGCGCTTGTCCCGGTGACTTCGATCCGCATCTCATTGACGCTGTCTGCAATCGACTGGGTAGTGCTCCCGGCAAGGCCGCCGGCGCACAGAGCGGGTTTCTGCTCGTAGCTCTGGCTGCCGGTGATGGTCATTTCACCACGGACAGTACAGTTCGAGATGCTCCCCTTACGCACAAGTCCGGCAATGCCGCCTACATTCAGCTTACAGCTTTCCACCGGGCTATCTGTGGTTCCAATCGTAATATTCAGATTATCAAGGGTCAGATTTTTAACCTCTCCCCCGTTCAGTTCTCCGAAAAGTCCGACATAATAGGTCGAATCCTTGGGGTTCGGCGCATCAGGGGTTTTGATCTTCAGATTGGAGATGGTATGCCCATTTCCATCGAAGCTTCCGGTGTAAGAGGAAATTGGTTCCCACTCGACACAGAGCTCCTGATCCGTGAAGTCGATGTCCTCTGCAAGCTGGGCGTTGTCACACAAGCCGGAGAGGCAGAGCGTGCGAAACTTCACAAGATCCTCTGCTGTGTGGATTACATAGGGGTTCACCTTCTCAATCGTCAGAGAACAACTGACTACGGTGACCGGCTCATAGGGGAAGGGTGCCTCGATGGTAGCCTCCAGCGTGACATATCCCCATGTATAACCGAGGATAGTCACTGCGCCGGTTTCGCTGTCCACCTCCACAAGCTCAGGATTCTTGCTTTTATAGCTTACCTTAATAGGTATGGTGGGGTCGTCGCAGACCACAGCGACCGTCAGGCTGTCCAGGGCAGACACGTGGTATACCTGCTGTTCAAATCTCGGATTCAGCTGCTGATATCCGGTATAATCATACCGCACATCGCCGCATAACTCACAGACCAACTTCTCGTAGATGTAATCATCATATTTTTCCGCAAGAGGCCCCGGGTCCTTGCTCGTGGCTTCATCTGCATTGGCTGCTTCATCGCTGGGATATTCGTAGCCGTTGCAGATGTAAACATAGCTTGTTTTATAGCTGTGGGGACAATCGGCAGGGTCTTGTTCATTTTCTGAATGGGTGAAGGAACTATTCCCATCGCCGTAGGTACCGAGACTTTCCTGCAGTGCGGCAGGTTCGTCCTCCTTTTGTGGATACAGCTTCTGAATCTTGTTCTCACTCGGCCTCGAAGGAATATCAACGCTCGCCGATTCACCGGCATCGGCGGAAGGTTCGCTTTCAACCGCCACTTCTTCTACCCGGTAGGGCGGCTCTTCCACATCCGAGACGTTCTCCTCTATGGCGAAAACCTCAACTGGAAGCATACCTATTGTCATACACAGTGACAACAGGATTGTCAAAAATCGTTTCTTCATAGTAATCTTCAAACCTCTCTTCCACTGAAATATTTCCTTTTACTTTCGCGAAACTTATTCCGTCTTATTGGCGGGCGGAGCTGCTCTCCGGTACATTCGCCGCCCGCCACAGGAACGTCACGATCTGGGTGCGGGTGCAGGTGGTATCAGGGCTGAAGGTGGTGGCGGTCGTACCACTGGTGACGCCGTTGGCCACGGCCCACATGACAGCATCGCCGTAGTAGGTCTCCAGGTCTACGTCAGAAAAGGGATTCCGGAACATCCAAGCATCCTGCATACCGCCGCCTTGGGCCTGCTCCCTGCGGTACAGGAAAGTAACGATCTGAGCCCGGGTGCAGACAGCGCCAGGGGTGAACGTTGTGGCGCTGGTGCCGGAGGTAATGCCCTGGCTTACCGCCCAGCGCACCGCTTCGGCGTAATACGCGTCCGCGGGCACATCAGTGAAGTTCATGGCGTAATTAACTGCCGGAGAACCGGCGGCCCGCCACAGGAAGGTGACAGCCTGGGCACGGGTGCAGGCTGTGTTGGGGCTGAAGGCCGTGGCGCTGGTGCCGCCGGTTATGGCGTTGTCAACGGCCCACTGTACGGGCTTCGCGTAGTAGTCCTCCAGAAAGACGTCCGAGAAGTCAGCTACGGTAAATGTCTTTGGCGGCTTTTTGGGGGTAAAGGGGTACTCCGGCTGACGGGGAAAAGACTGAATATAGCAGTCCCTGTCCACACCCGGCGCGGAGGCAGTATAGGATGCGTCCCCGTCCGGATAGCCCAGTTCGCCCCTGATGTTCCATCCCCAGGTCCAATAGCTGCCGTCTTTTTTCAAGGCGATCGATGCGTGATACTCGCAGCCGACATCCACCACGTCCTCCATGATTTTGGCCGGGGTCAAGACGTCTGTGCCTTCGCCGTATGTGATCTCCCCTGCCATGTTGATAAGGTACCACTTCCCATTTCCCAATGCGCCGAAGCGGTTTTCGCCGCAGGTCCACAGGCTGCCGTCATTCTTCAAAATGGCCATATGGCTGTCTCCGCAACTGGCTGTGCGGACGCCATCCATAATTTTTGTGGGCATATTTTTTTGAAAATAGACATTGACGTCTTTTTTTCCGTTGCCCAGCTGGCCATGGTTGTTCCGGCCGAAAGTCCACAGGCTGCCGTCTTTTTTGACAACGGCTGTGAAATTAAACCCGCAGCTGACGCAGGCCACGTTGTCCATCACCTTATGGGGCTGTGCCTCAAATTGAGAACTGGGGTATTCGCTGTTGGTATTCGGGCCGATGTAGCCCACCTCCCCGTCTTGGTTGTCCCCCCACATCCACAGGCTGCCGTCGTTTTTAATGGCGGCGGCATGGTTTTGGCCGCAGCTTACCGCGCACACGTTGGTCATGATTTTCTGCGGGCGCACAGGCTCCGTATTATAATTCCTGCTTCCGGTCCCCAGCTGCCCTTTGTAGTCCGGGCCCCATGTCCACAAAGAGCCGTCTTTGGTGATAGCCGCCGTAAATCCATAACTTGGGTCTATCGAACAGGAAACAGCCGCCACGTGATCCATCACTTTGACGGGTACGCGGGTGTTTGTCTTTGTCCCGTTCCCCAGCTGCCCGGACCTGTTATTCCCCCACATCCACAGGGAGCCGTCCGATTTGATGGCGCCGCACGTGCCTCCGCCGCCCCGGCTGTAGGAAACCACGTCCGTCAACACCTTCTCCGGGGATGCGGAAAATTCCGACCCGTCTTAGATGTTTAAATCCCATACCCACAGGTTATTCGCTTGGTCGATAGCGGCCGTGGTAGAGAGGGAATAACCGGCTCTGGGAAGCCGCGCCACATCGTAGGCCCGTGCGGGGGCCTGTATGATGCCAAACAGGACCGCCACAGACAGCGTCATAACTGTGGCCCTCTTGAAAGCTGCTTTTTTCATGTTTTGACCCGCCTTTCCGTATTACAAATATTCTCTCCGCACCTGCTGAGGACAAAGGTCAGTCCCGGCCTTTTTATTGTATCGCGGATCACGGGAAGACGCCCCACACAAAAGGATAGTATGGGAAAATTTTTTCTGTTTTTTTGCGTAATTGTCCTTTTGTGTGGGGCAGATGGCGGACCGTTGTGTTATAATTTTTATGAATGGTTAGTGAAAACTGTATTTTCGTAAGGAGGAGGCATTATGAGCGACCGTAAAAAGGCCATTATCAGGATTTCCGCGGAGGCCGCTCTGCTGCTCCTTGTCTCCGCCTACCGGCTGTTCAGTATGCGGTATTGGCCCTGGGATTTTCTGCGGCCCTATATTGTCTGGGTGGTGTACCTGCTGCTGCTCTTTGACTGGCAGCGCGTTATCCACACGAAAATTACCCAGAAACGTATGCGCGTCAACCTGACCGCGCAAAACGTTGTCAGTATCCTGTACCTGACGGTGCGGTTTGTTCAGGACGCGTTTCTTTATATCAATGTTTCATGGATGCGTTTTACCGGGTATTTTATTGTAACTGCAGTGGTTTTTATACCGCTTTTCGGTCTGTACGCCTCATTCTATCTGGGCAAGGGCGAGGATTACCGGATCAACAGGAGATGGCTCCTGCTGCTGATCCCGGCCTGCCTGCTGAGTGTGCTGGCGCTGACCGACGACCTGCGCCATTTTTTCTTTTACATTGTACCGGAGGAGGCCCAACCAAACCTGTATTTCCATCCGTACATCGGCATTGGCATCGTCTATATATGGGCACTCAGCATGATCGTATATCAGATATATGTGATTTACCGGCGCAGCGGCACGGCTGGCTCCGCTCCCTTTTACCGGAAGCTGGCTCCCTTCTACGAGCCGGTTTTTCTGCTTTTATTCAGCCTCCCCTATGCGGCCACGGCCTATGTGGTAAGGTTTGAGCTTGTGGAGTTTTCGGCGGGCCTGATTTTCATTCTGGTGCTGTGCTGGAATCTCTATATCCTGACCGGGCTTATCCCCATCAACACCCAGTACGGCGAGGTGTTCCAGCGGTCCACGGTAGCCATGCAGTTCCTCTCTCCAGACGGGGAGGCCATCGCGTTATCGGAAACCGCAGTGGAAATCACGCCCGCTATGTGGGAAGCATTGCGGTGGGAGCAGCAATACCCCATCACGGAGGACAGCATCCTGAACCTGCACCAGCTCCCCGGGGGGTACATGATTTGGCAGACGGACCTGTCGCAGCTCCACCAGACTCTGCGGGAACTGCAAAGCCTGTACGGGGAATTGGAAGAAAAGCGGAACCTGCTGGCACAGGAGATACGGGTCCGCTCCGACGAGGCCAGCGTCCAAGCCCGCAACGATATTTATGATAAGCTGTCCTCAGAGGTGTCCGTGCAACTGGCCCTGCTGACGTCGCTTTTGTCGAAGGAAACCCTTTCAGTGGACGACTGGAACCGCGTCTGCCTGATTGGCACCTACATAAAGCGATTCTGCAACTTACAGCTCACCTGCCAGGAAAGGCAGATGATTCCCAATGAAGATTTGGCTATCAGTTTACAGGACATGGCCAAGTGTCTGGAAAATCTCAACATACGGACAAGCTTGGACTTTTGTCCTCCGCAGGAGTTAGGACCCAGGCTCATCCTTCTCATTATGAAAACTTTGGAAGCAATTTTAGAAGAGGCGGATTTCCACCTGGTCTCATTGACAATCCGGGTGGACAACATAGCCTGCTTTGAGATTACCGGTACAGATAAGGAGTTTGTCCCCCCGTCCCCGGAGGATGGATACAGGCTCCTGGCAGAAAAAACGCAGGACGGCTACCGGCTGTTACTTTTGCCGGAAGGAGGGGCGGACCCATCATGAAAAAGAAAATACCGGCCAAGATGATCAAAAGAGGAATCGATTCCTATCCCGGTGGAATTTGTTTCTTTTCCCTGGACGGGCGGGTCATCCTGGTCAATGAAAAGATGAACCGATTGATGCTGGAGCTGACCGGACACACCCTTCTGAACGCCAGCGGCATATGGGACGAGCTGGCAAGTCTGTCCGATAAAAACAGTGTGAAAAAACTGGAGCAGTCCTGGCTGCCGAAGGAGCCGGGCAGCGGAGATGCACGCGTTCGTCAGATGTTCTTCCGGATCTCGGACGGCTCGGTCTGGCGGTTTGAGCGGCGTGTTCTTGACGCTGACACCATGCAACTGGAAGCAGCGGAAATTACGGAGTTCTACCGGCTCAGCGAAGAATTGTATGAGAACACCCTGCGGCTCCGGGAAATGCAGAAACGGCAGGAAGACCTGTTGGACAGCATTGTGGAAGTCAACCTGAGCAGAGAAATCCTCGCCGCAAAAATGCAGATTCACGACGAGTTGGGCCACTGCCTGTTGGCCACCACCAGAGCTGCCGCGGAGGGCAGCCTTGCGGAAAATACCGGCACGCTGCGGGAAAACTGGCGCAACACCATCCGGGATTTTTCCAACATCCCTACGGTGCGGACAGAGCCCGGCGTCTCCCTGCAATCCGAACTGATCCAGGTGGCGGAACTAATTGGCTGCAAGGTGACCTTTATTGGGGAACAACCCACCCAGCGCAAGGCATTGCAGCTGCTGTACGCCGCCATCCGGGAAGGACTCACCAACGCGGTACGCCACGCGGACGCTACCGAACTGACGGTAAAGATAAGTCCAAACGGGCAAAGGTACCATATAAAAATATCCGACAATGGCAGCTTACCCGTTTCAAAAATCATAGAGGGCAACGGCTTAGGTACGCTGCGGCAACAGCTGGAGCAGGAAGGAGCATCCCTGGAAGAACTCTGTGACGGCGGCGTTATCCTGCTTGTAGAGATTCCCATGGATTGTGACGGACCGCAGAAAGGAGGCCGGGTATGACCCAGGTTTTAGTAGTGGAGGACTCCCGAATTACCCGAGACGCCATTGAACGTCAGATTGCCAGGTCGGGGGAATATACCCTGTATGTCTCCATAGAAAATGCGGCCAACGCAGAAATCGCCTGCCTCCGAGGGTGCGTGGATTTGATTTTGATGGACGTGTGCACCGCTGAGGAAGAATCCGGGCTAAAAGCCGCGGCAAAAATCAAGCAGTACAATCCCAAAATCAAAATTATCATTATGACCTCCATGCCCGAGCACTCCTTTATCCAGAAAGCGAAAGCCTGTGGCTGTGACGGCTTTTGGTATAAGGAATTTGGCAGTGATTCCCTGATAGAGGTCTGCGACCGGGTAATGGCGGGCGAGCAGGTCTACCCCCAGGACACACCCATAATTCGCATCGGGTGCAGCGACAGCCACGAATTTACCAGTCGGGAATTTGACATTATCCGGGAACTGGCGCAGGGCAGGAAATACGAAGAGATCGCGGCGGACTTGGATATTAAGCCGAACACCGTCAAGTACCACATCAAAAATATTTTGCAGAAAACGGGCTGCCTGAACACCCTGCAGCTTGTGGCCGAGGTAGTGGAAAAGCGGCTGGTCCTGCCGAAATATTAGGGCGCTGCCTGAGATTTTCCGGGAGATTCCTGCGTGTGGGAGTCGCTTCCCCAAGAGACCGCAGCCCTTCCCGGAACGGTCCCAGCGTGCGGATGTCAAAATATATAGGGCAATACCGCGTAATTGGATAAGAGCGATTTGTAAGCAAATTTTGTGTGCTGATTAGGCGCGGTTTTGCAGCAATACTTGCCGTATTGCAAGAAATCCGGGCGACATCAGGGCGCAGAATTTCCACAAAGCGCCGCAGCTTTAATTGTGCGGTGTTGCCATAGATTATTTTTGAAAGAACCCTCCGAAACTGGCCAAAACGCCTTGTTCAGCTTGTAGTATGGGTAGAGGGGGAAATACGGGGATGCGAAGTAGTCAGCAAGCACAGCAAGCGAGTACCCGCTTGCGGATTTTGCGCTGTTCAGGTCCCTTGCCCGAACAGTCAAAATTGCTTGCTGGGATATCCCAGACCCTTAATGAGAAACGGAGGCTGCCCATGGCGAACCGAAAGCGGAACATTCAGATAAAGTTCTATGTGACGGAGGAGGAAAAACGGCTCATAGATGAAAAGATGGCGCAGCTCCCCACACGGCGGTACGGGGCGTATCTGCGGAAGATGGCGATAGACGGGTATATCATCCAGCTTGACACCACGGATATCAAGCGGATGAACGCCGCCCTGTCCGCCATCGGCCGGAACATCAACCAGATCGCCAAGCGGATCAACGCGGGAGGCGGCGCGTACAAAGCGGATATGCGGGAGATACAGGAGAGGCTGGATGAGATATGGCAGTTACAAAGACGCATCCTATCAAGTCAACGCTGAAAGCGGCCATTGACTATATCTGCAACCCGGAAAAGACGGACGGGAAGCTGCTGGTCTCCGCCTATGGCTGCGCCGCCGAGACTGCGGATATCGAATTTGCCTGGACCCGCCGCCACGCCATCGACAAGGGAACGAACCTGGGCCGTCACCTGATCCAAGCCTTTCAGCCTGGGGAGGTCACGCCGGAGCAGGCCCATGAGATCGGCATGGAGCTGGCGCGGGAGATCCTGGGTGGCAGGTACGAGTTTGTCCTGACCACCCACATAGACCGGGATCATGTTCATAACCACCTGATCTTCAACGCCGTCAGCTTTGCGGATCATACCGAATACAAGACCGTTGGGACAACGGGACTGCTTGCGGTCCAGCAGGATCATGTTGCCGGACAGGGCGTTGAGCCCGTAATACATGGCGTCCCCGCCCATGAAAAGCTCCTGGGTCACAAAGGGCACGAACACCGCCAGTGCCGAAGTGGTGAGGCTGCGTTCGATCCTGATACGGTTAAGGCCCAGCGGCAGCGAGGACATCAGCCCGTCCTCCTGCTGGAAGTCCAGCCGGGTCAGGATGCAGTTATGGGTCTGGGCAACGCTGGCCGACTGGGAAACGGCGATCTCCAGCTTTTGCTTCGTGGGCGCCAGATGCAGCATGAGGAAGGTCATATTGAACATTCGCTCGTTGCGGCTCTGTAAATCCTGCAAGAGATTTTTCGCCGCGCCGCCGTAGGTGGAGAGGTCAGAGGGGAGGATATCCAGATCGTAGCCGCTGCGTGCGGCCTTCTTCTGCTCCTGGATCTTCATGGCGTCCAGATCGGTGATCTTACGCTTGACCATCTTGATTGCCTCGTTCTGGTTGATGCCGCGGACATGCATGGTGACGAGAAGGTTTCCCTCCACATCCATGAAATCCGTGAGGATACGGTCCTGGATCTCCGGGGCCAATATCTGCAAGAAGGACACCGCGCCGTACATTTCGCCCATGCGGAAGCGCCGCGTCTCCCCAAACTCGAAGGAGGACGGCGCGATAAAGTCCTTGACGGAAAGGCCGCTTGCCGGGAGCCAGTCCCATTCAAAGGCAAAGGGCTCCCCTCTGGGATGGAGGAGACCGTGCAGCAGTGCCAGACGCTCCTTGCCGTCCAGCACCTTTGCCGCCGCGCCCATGACCTTGAAGCGGTTCAGGGTGTCCGCCTCGATGCGGGAAAACCTTGCCCGCGCCGCCTGGATGCTCTCCGCCTCGATGGTCAGCGTGACATACTTGCTTTTCACATAGCCGTTGCTGCCGCGCTCATACTGTGTTTGCAGGATGCCGGAGGCCTCGGCGCGGATCCCGTCCAGATCGTCCCCCTGGGCCGCCATGCGGAACAGGTCCCCGCCGCCGGCCTTGTGGCTGCTGCTCAGGGTCATTTGCACGCCGATGGATGGGTCATAGCCGTTATAGAAATCGCAGAGGCGTTCAAAGATATCCCGCTGATCGTCCGGCCCCGCCAGACGGTAGCTGACGTCGGCGTAGGCGATGGTTTTGGAAAAATGCCGGTCGTCCAGACGGCACAGACCGTCCGGGTGCATATTGCGGAAGGGGAGGCTTGCCTGTACGGTGTGATTCTTGCCGTCCCCCTTGGCCTGCCGGATGACGGCCTCGATCTGCTTTCGCTCCTGCCGTGTGAGCCTGCGCCGGCCCTTGCCTCTTTTCCCCGCGCCGGAGGCGATCCGCCCCACCGTCCGCTCCAGCTCCGCCTGCTTTTCCAAAGCGGAATAGGCGTTGTTTGTCTGATAGACACGCTTTTTCGGACGGATGAATTTGCACTGGATCAGATTGCCCAGCAGCGCCTCCGGGGTCTGCCCGTTCTTCTCATACAGGGCGAACAGGAAAAAGGGCAGCATCACAAGGATCATGCACAGCGCCGCCGGCGTCGTACCCATGCTGCCCTTGCTCAAAAAGAAAAGCGGCACTCCAACAAGCGCTGCCGATCCGAAACACACAAGCTGCCGCTTCGTCAGGCCGAACAGCATCTTGCTCTTGATTTTTGTCAGGTCCTTCGGGACCGTTACGTATGCCAATGGTTCACATCCTTTCCGCAAGCCGGATATCGCTTGCAACTTCATTTCCCCACACATCCCAGCCGGGCGGTGAGGCTCTCGCGAACAGCTCAATACGGGGCACGTCCCCCATGAGGGCTTCGATCCGCCGCCGCGCCTCCTCCGGCTTCTGGCTGTGCCGCTCCACGTGGGAGAGGATGACCTGCTTCACATCCCGCGCCGCCCGCTTCGGGCGTCCGCGGGTCGCCAGCAGGCAGATCTCCGCGTTGGCCCGCGTCCAGTAGCCCATGCCGGTGAACAGGCCGTCCGACTTCCGGCACTGCTTGATCCAGACGAAGGCTACGGTCTTAAAGGTGAAACCCCAGGCGTCCATGACGCCCCAGGCCTCCCGCAGCATGGGGAAGGTGATCCAGAGAAACAGGGCGCAGTCCTTGTCCGCCAGCTCCCCCACTGGCAGGGCCTTGATGGACGCTATGTCCATGGTGGGGTAATGGCTCTCGGCGCTGCGTCCCGCGCCCTTCTTGCTCCAGACCTTATAGGCCCAGGGCGGATCCGCGTAGATGACCTTGTATTTTTTCATGGCCGCCTCCCGTCAATGCGCCCCGAACAGGCTCTTTGCAAGGCTGCCGGTGCGAAACAGCGTGTAGCACAGCAGCACCGTATAGCCCAGGCACTCCCAGATCGCCACGGTGATATCATCCCCCACGGCGATATTCTGCACCAGGACCGCGTAGATGCCCACGCAGACCATAATGAGAAACGCCTGAAAGCCCAGGGCCAGCAGGGACTTCAAATAGTTCTGCCCCGTCTGGCCCCACTCCCGGTTGGCCATCGTGGCAAAGGGGATCGGCCCCACGGATACGGTCAAATACACCTCGATCATTCTTCCGTAGATCACAAGGAAGATGGCGATGGTGAGGATATGGGAGCAGAGGCCCACAAAAATGCTCTGAAACCACAGGCCCAGCAAAGAACCGATGCTCCAGTCCGCCAGGGTCGTTTCCAAATTGCCGACCACACCGGAAATGTCGATCCCCGCGTCGGAGATGATGACGCCGGCGCTCTGATTGACCACGCTCTGCGCCATATCGAATACCGCCATAACGATGTTCCAGGTGTTGGTGACGATGAGCACCGCGCAGAAGGTCTTGAAGATCCACTTCCAGAAAAGCCAGGTGTCAAAATCGTGGAGATTATTCTTTTCCACGATGAGTTGGATCAGCTCATAGCACATGACGAAGGTGAGGATGATACCGGCGATGGGGACAATGACCGTTTCAGAGAGGCCGCGGATCATGTTGAAGATGCCGCCGTTCCAGCCGGCCGGCGTCATGCCCACCTCGCCGGCGATCTCGCCCACCTTCGTATTCACGGTGTCAAAGGTCCCGGAGAGGTTGGAGATGATGCCGTCGATCAGCAGCTCCTTGAACCACTCCTGGATCATTTCAATTATCACGGGTGGTCACACCTCCTTTCGGGGGCTCCCGCCGTGAAACGGGAGCCTCCGGGTGGGATGGTCCTGCCGCCGCTCAGCCAAGCAGGCCGGACAGCAGGGGGATCAGGGTCACGCCGATCAGGGCGACGCCGCCGCCCGCGACAAGCTGCTTGACGCCCTGCGATTTTGCTTATGTGTGATAAAGAAGCAATAGAAGTGCAAAAAATTTTGCCGTTCCTATCCGACACTTGGCCATTGTGTCGGATAGGTCGGGCGGTTATTCGGGCAAGTCAATCTTGCCGACAAAGCTGTAATAAATCTCAATGTCCTGCCTGCGGGTGCCGTTCTCATCATAGCTGCACTCATGCACCACAATTTTCTCGATCATTTCCCGCAAGAGAGTGGGGGTCAGTTCTTCAAAGGCAAGGTGCTTGCGGACAATGCCCATAAATTTCTCGGCGTTGACGGTAGCTGCCTGTGACTTGTCCAGTTCGGCTTGCAGGGCGGCGGCTCTCTTTTTCAGCTCCGCTTGCTCGGCTTCGTAGTCAGCCGACAGTTCCATGAAACGCTCATCGCTGATTTTGCCGTTTACATTGTCCTCATACAGCCGCTTGATAATGCGGCTGATTTCAGAAATGCGTTCCTGCGCCTGTTCAAGCTGCTTGATGGCTGCGGCGGTCTTTCGCTTGCCGCCGATCTCGTTCTGCTGGACAAGTAGTTTCACAAACCGGCTCTCATGCTTGGCTGCGTATTCGGTCACTTGCCGGAGATTTGCCAGGACACCAGCGGTCAACAGATCGGTGCGGATAAAGTGCGCCGTACAGTTGCGGGTGCGCTTCTTGTAGCTGCCGCAGATGTAGCAGTCCTGTTTGCGGTCTTTGTTCTGATACCGCTGCTGATACAGCACATGGCCGCAGTCGGCGCAGAACAAAATCCCGGAGAACAGCCCCACTTCATCGTAGCGGTTCGGGCGTTTGCGCTGTTTGCGTAACTCCTGCACCCGTTCCCATGTTTCCTTGTCGATGATCGGCTCATGGTGGTTCTCGAAAATGGCCTGCTTCTCGACGGGGTTCTCTATGCTGTGCTTGACCTTATAAGAAGGCTTTTCCGTTTTGAAGTTCACCAGACATCCGGTGTACTCTCGGTTTTCGAGGATATGAACGACGGTGTTGGTCGCCCATTTGCACTCATAGCCTGGGTGATAACGGCGGGTGCTGCCTGTCCGCTGATATTCCAGCGTCCCCGGCGTGGGGATTTGCTGCTCCGTCAGCATACGGGCAATCTTGGTCGGGCCGTTCCCGGCAAGGCAAAGCTGGTAAATCTGCTGCACCACCGGGGCGGCTTCCTCGTCTATAATAAAATTCTCGTCCTCGTCCATCACATAGCCGTAAACCGGCTTGCTGGTAACAGGCTTGCCGCTCATGCCTTTTGACTTTTTCACTGCCTTGATTTTCTTGCTCGTATCTCTCACCAGCCATTCATTGAACAGATTTCGCAGCGGGGTAAAATCGTTGTCCATGCCCTCGCTGGCACTGTCCACATTATCGTTGACAGCGATAAAACGCACACCCTTTTGAGGGAACAGCATTTCCGTGTAAAACCCTACCTGCAAGTAGTTTCGCCCTAACCGGCTCATGTCCTTGACGATGACCGTACCCACTTTCCCGGCTTCAATGTCCGCAAGCATGGCTTGAAATCCGGGCCGCTGGAAGTTCGCGCCGGAAAAACCGTCGTCGGTGTACCAGCGCAGATTGGTAAAGCCGTTCTGTTTTGCGTAGGTTTCGAGTATCCTTTTTTGGTTCGATATGGAATTACTCTCGCCTTGCAATTCATCCTCGTGGGACAATCTCGGATAAAGGGCGGTAATGAGGTTTTGGGTGGCTTGTCTTAACATAAAATCCTCCGTTTCCGACAGCCAGCCCCACTATTCCGTGGTTTCATTGTACCACGGAACGGCGGGGGCTGTACAGCGGCAAAAGCGTTAAATTTGCTTCTTTACAGCTTTTCAATTTTCCGATTTTTATGGTATGGGTTGTCGTCCCATATTTGCAGTAGAAAAGTTCATAACTCCGTGGTATACTCTGATTTAACAAAAAAATCAGAAGTTAAAGGAGAAAACATGAAGTATACAATAGATGAATTAACCGCGGCCAAAAGGCAAATTGATTCAACTCTGCACAAGCTAAGAGAAACAGTAAAAACATTTGAATCAAAGGATAATTCCGAGCGTTATAAATCACAAATCACATTGGCAAAGAGAAGAATAAAAGCCTTTGAAATTGCAAATTATTTTATAGAGAATGAGATTAAGAATTGCGAAAGCACTTCCGATTTTCGTTCCAGCGGTCATGCTCCCTGGCATGGCCGCTTTTCCATGCCCCGGTTCACGCCGGATAAGTCGGCTCCTGTGTAGCAGCGGCTTCCGCTTCCAGTACCCGCGCCATTTTGTCGGCGGCTGTGGTTGTGGTGTCTTTCTTGAAATAGCCGGACACGACAAGGACGGAATTGCCCATGCGGATTTCCGTCACACAGTCAGGGCGGCGGGTGGTGCGGGTGTCGTGCTGCTTGTTATCTGCCATAGGCAATACTCCTTTCAGTCGGTAATCAGTTTCTTCATGCTCTCCATTTTCCGCTTGGCGGTTTCCTGCCGGAAGTTGTCGCCGGTAAAGCGTACCGGGACGCACATGGAAAGCAGGCGGTCATAAATCCGGGAATGGGCGGTGTCCTCCGGGTTGTGCAGGTCGTCCAGCGTAAGGTTGGTCGTGACGATCAGCGGCTTGCCGCTGCGGTAACGGCTGTCAATCACATTGAACACCTGTTCCAGCCCGTATTCCGTCCCGCGTTCCATGCCGAAGTCGTCAAGGATCAGCAGCGGATAACGACAAAGGCGGGAAATGTACTCGTTGCGCCCCTCAAAGCTGGCGGCAAGGTCATTGAGGATAAGAGCAAAGTTCGTCATGCGGACGGGGATTTCTTTCTCCATGAGGGCGTTTGCGATACAGCCTGCAAGGTAGCTTTTGCCGGTGCCTACGCCGCCCCAGAACAGGCAGCCGATATTGTCTGTCCGCATATCTTCCCAATGCTCCACATACCGGCGGGCAAGCCCGGTCTGCGGGTTCCTGCCGTTGTCGTTCTCGAAAGTCCAGTCCCGCATGGTGGGGTCGGTAAAGCCCCGGCGTTTCAGTTCTTCCACGGTGTCAAGGTGTCTGCGCCGCTTTTCGGCGGCTTCCCGTTCCTCGCGGGCGGTTCTCTGGCAGTCGCACTCTGCCGGGTGGCGGTCGCGCCCGAAGATAGCGGCCTTATCCGGCGCAAAATAGGCTTCTTTCGGCTTGCGGCACTTGCCGCAGTACAGTAAACCGTCCTCGCCGGTGTAGTCCTCCGGCTCCGGGATGGTGGTCGTCATATTCTCCAAAACCGCGTTGATTTCATTCTTCATAAACTCTCGCCCTCCTTGCATGAGTAGTCTGGTATGCCCTTTTTAGGGGCTTCCTTTTTGTCGTTCCCCGCCCATATCCGCAGGGCGGCGGCATAGTTCTGGTAGCTTTTCCCGTTGGCGGCAAGGTAGCGGCTCATTTCCTCGATGAACCGTTCCAGCCTGTCAGGGTACTCTGCCTGCAACTCGTCGTATTCGGTCTGTGACAGAAAAATATTTCCATATCGGCCATAGGGCGCGGACGGCCCCCCACTCACTCCCTTTGTTTGGCTCTCTGTAAGGTTGTTTATAGTAGTTTGGTTAGGGGACGGTTTTCCGACCATCATAAGGTCGGTTTTCTGACCATCAGTAGGACGGTTTTCCGGCTCTATGAGGGGCGGACTTCCGGCCATCAGTTGGTCTGAAAACTGTACCTGTGGCACTGGCGGTACTTTGACATAAAGCCGGTTCGGTGCGGAGAAGCCGCCCCGTTCCCGTTCCAACAGCCCCGCCGTGTCCAGTTCATTAAGCGCCCCCTTGATGGTGGTGCTGCCTTTATCCAGTATTTCTGCTATCTCCGCGATGGGATAGATAATATAAATCCTGCCCTCGTCGTCCAGCCACTTGTTTTTCTGGGAGAGGGTGGAACGGTCTAACAGCAGCGAATACAGCAGCTTGGCGGTCTGTGAAATCTCCATTTTCAGCAGGAAACGGGGATACGGCAGATAGGCGGGCAGCCGCGTGTCTGCCCTGATATAATCAGCGATAGGATCACCTCCCTGTGTTCGGGTTGATTTTGGCGTATTGTCACGCATTAAAACGCCGTTTCCGGGGGAAAAGGATAAATGTATCGCGTACCCTTTGACACCCACGAAAAAAGCCTTGATTTATGCGGGTTTGAAAGGCTCTAAAGCGTGACATCTCTGCCTTTGTTTCCGCTTTCTCTCGGCGGCTTTGATTTTCTTCATGCGCCCGGCGCAGTCGGGGCAGTATTTTCCCCGGTTGGATTTGGGGACAAAGGCCGCCCCGCAGACGGCACACCGTTTCCGGCTTCCCCGGCACAAGAGGGCTGCGGCCAGCTCCCCGTCAAGGGGCAGGACAGCCACACGGAACCAGTGGCACATGAGGGAAAAGGAAATGCTCTGGACGCACACGCAAGGCTCCCCGTCGTCCAATAGCAGGCAGTTCCCCTCATCGTAGTTACAGCACTCATGTACCAGCCGCCGCGCCCGCCGGTGCTGGCGGTAGTCCATGTGGGGCAGGTTATCGCTCATGGCTCTGCTCCTTTCTGCGGTGCGGCTCGTCCCGGCGCAAAATCTGGTCGATGTTCCGCTTGACGGTCTGCAACTCCTTGAACCGCTGTTTCTGTTCGTGATAGGTGTTATACAGGCCGTCTTTCTCGGAGATAAGCTGCTCGATCTCGGCCTGCAACGCTTTCCGGGCGGGCAGCTTGGTAATGCCATGCGCCTTGAAATACCGGGCTGCTGCGTCGGCTATGATAAAATCGCTCTCATGGGCCTGCCGGTATGCGGCGCGGGCTTTCTCGGATTTCTGTGCCCGCAGCCCGTCGCGGGCGGCCTTGGTCTGGGCGTAGGCCAACACCTGCCGCTGCAACTTCTTTTTCCCTTGCAGCTTCGTTTCCAGTGCTTTCAGTTCGCCGCTGGTCTGGCGCATTTTCTGATAGGCGGTGTCAACGGCGGCTTCTAACTGCTCCGGGGAAGTAAAGCCGTATTGCTGGTAGACGGACAGCGTTTTGGCGGCCTGCTTCAGATTGTGTATCTTCGCCCAGCGTTCATAGCCCCGGCCTTTGCCCTCGGCCATTTTCTGCTCAATGTCCACAAGCCGCTGCACTCCGTCCTGTTTCGGGGCGGCTATCTCGGCTCTGGCAACCTGCAAGCGGTCTTTTATGGTGCGTGGGGGATCGGGGGATCTGGCTGGCGCTTCGGCTGCTCTGGCGGCGTTTTGCTCTAAAACGGCAAAGACAGCGGCGCGGTCAAAATCGTCGCCCAGCTTCCGGGCGGTAATTGGCTTTGTCCTGTCCGGCGTGAGGTAGGAAAGCCGCCCCCGGCTCTCCTTGACGGTCACACCCTCCTGCAGCAACAGAGAGGAAAACTCGTCAAAGCTGGCGGCGGTGGCAAGGGCTTTCCGTAGGGTCTGCCGCAGCTTCTCCTTGTTCGTTTCAAACTTGGTCTGCCGGGGCGTGATACTATCGGCAATCATGGGGGCGTTCTGCTTGTCCAGCGCGGCCTGTCCCTTTTTCTGCGCCCAATACTCCCGGTCGGTGACGCGGTTCTTGCTGCCGTTCAAGAGGTCGATTTGATAAAGCCCCTCCCGGTGGCACATCTCCATGACTTCGGATTTGAAGTAGCGCAGGGCAGCGTCGGTACATCGGTGCTTGCAGCCGACTTTCGTATCGGCCGGCCTGTCCATGTAGGGCAGGAACGGCACTTCCTCAATCCGCAGGCTGTTTATGACGATATGCACATGAATGTTGCCGCTGTGGTTATGCCCGTCCGGGTGGGTGCAGACAAGGGCCTGGTGGCCGGGAAAATGCTCTTTACAGAATTGTTCCCCCAACGCCTGCGCCCGGTCTACGGTCAGGCCGTTGTCCGGCCCGTCCCGCGGGTCAAAGCTGATGATGTAGTGGTGGCTTTTCACATCTTCCCGCCGCTGGTTTTTCTGATAGCGGAGATTGGCCCGCATACACGCAACGGCAAAATCCTCCCCGTCGCAGTTCAGCGTGGACAGCCGGTAGTCCTCGCGGGGGATAAGCCTGCCGGTTTCATCAAGGACGGGCTTCATGGTAAACTCGTCATGCTCAAAGAGAAGATATTGCTCGGCGGCTCCGTAGTCGGCGTTTTTAGAGTTGATATGCTTGAGTGTTGCCAACCGCGTCACCTACTTTCTTGAGGACTTCATACTTGAGGACGGCAAGGTCGGATATGGCGGCGCGTACCTCGCCGGAAAGGGTGTTGTAGGGTACGCCGTATTCGTTCAGATACCGGGCAATCTGATTGAGGTTGCCGCCGATCCTGCCGTACTCGGCTGTCAGCTTCCCGACAGCGGAAAGCAACTCGTCATTGACCGACGACACATGGACAACCGGGCGTATGGTCGCCCGCCGTATCGCCTGCCGGAGAAATTCGGACTGGCTGATACCATAGGGCGCAAGCCGCGCTGTGAAGTCGGCATACTCATCTTCGGACAGCCGGGTTTTCACAACGCGGCTGCGGTGGGGCGTGTTGTATTTCTTTCGCATGGTGTGACCTCCTTTCTCGCCCGTAAGGGCGCATGAGCAGGGTTTGGGGAAGGCACTCCCCAACAAGTTTCCCGCGAGGGGCAAAACTGCAGAATTGCGGATTTTGGCACCGTGGTAGAAACTTGCTCTCCGTGACTGCAAACTTTCTCTCACTTCCGTCCGCCACTTTTTTGGAAAACTGCAACCACAAAAGTTTGTTTCTCTTTTTCTGCTACTACTAATCCTGTAAAGGGCATTCCTGCCCGCTTTCGCTAAAATGACACCGGACGCAGTGGTTTCTACCCGGTGTTGGAGAAATCCTTTCTCTTTGCCTGTAAATTTCGTAGCCACAAGTCCATCTGCACGGGGAAAGAAGTCCACCTTCACGGGAAATGAGGCCCACTCTCGCGGGCATGAGGTCCACCGAGAGCAGAGGGGCTTTT
>NZ_JBQHUB010000027.1:0-36650 GCF_052065415.1 Pseudoflavonifractor sp. HCP28S3_F10
ATCCTCGGCGGGAGTGAATCCCGCCTGCGGCAAGGTCCCGTCTGTGCCGGGACGCTTGGACGCCGCAGAAGCGGCGAAACATGGAGCAGGAGAAAATAGTCCTTAGAACGCTATCTTTTCGGTGAGCCAGGCCTTCAGCTCGCTGATGGGCATGGGGACCTGCACCCCCGGCAAAGCGGGCTTTGCCGGGGCCCCGGACAGGGCATCCTCGGCGGGAGTGAATCCCGCCTGCGGCAAGGTCCCGTCTGTGCCGGGACGCTTGGACGCCGCAGAAGCGGCGAAACATGGAGCAGGAGAAAATAGTCCTTAGAACGCCATCTTTTCGGTGAGCCAGGCTTTCAGCTCGCTGATGGGCATGCGGACCTGCTCCATGGTGTCACGGTCACGGACGGTGACGCAGTTATCGGCGGGATGCTCCTCGTCGCCCACGGTCTCAAAGTCCACGGTGATGCAGTAGGGGGTGCCCACCTCGTCCTGCCGGCGGTAGCGCTTGCCGATGGAGCCGGCCTCGTCAAAGTCCACCATAAAGTCCCTGGCGAGCATGTCGCGGATCTCCAAGGCCTTGGGGGAGAGCTTCTTGGACAGGGGGAGCACGGCGCACTTGAAGGGAGCCAGGGCGGGATGGAGGCGGAGGACCACGCGGACGTCGTCCTTGCCGTTCTTATCCTGACCCACCACCTCCTCGTCGTAGGCGTCCACCAGGAAGGCCAGGGTCACGCGGTCGGCGCCCAGGGAGGGCTCGATGACGTAGGGGATATAGTGCTCGTTCTTCTCTTGGTCGAAGTAGGTCATATCCTTGCCGCTGGTGGTCTGGTGGGCGGTCAGGTCGAAGTTGGTGCGGCTGGCCACGCCCCACAGCTCGCCCCAGCCGAAGGGGAAGACGAACTCAAAGTCGGTGGTGGCGTTGGAATAGTGGGAGAGCTCCTCCGGGTCGTGGTCGCGCAGGCGCAGGTTTTCGTCCTTCATGCCCAGATCCAGCAGCCACTTGTGGCAGAACTCCTTCCAGTACTTGAACCAGTCCAGCTCGGTGCCCGGCTGGCAGAAGAACTCCAGCTCCATCTGCTCGAACTCACGGGTGCGGAAGGTGAAGTTGCCCGGGGTGATCTCGTTGCGGAAGCTCTTGCCCACCTGGCACACGCCGAAGGGCAGCTTGCGGCGAGTGGTGCGCTGCACGTTCTGGAAGTTGACAAAGATGCCCTGGGCAGTCTCGGGCCGCAGGTACACGGTGTTCTTGGCGTCCTCGGTAACGCCCTGGAAGGTCTTGAACATCAGGTTGAACTGGCGGATGTCGGTCCAGTTGTGCTTGCCGCAGGTGGGGCAGGCAATCTGATGTTCGTCGATGAAGGCCTTCATCTCGGCCTGGCTCATGGCGTCCACGCTCTTGCCGAGGTCGAAGCCGTGCTCCTGGCACCAGTCCTCGATGACCTTGTCGGCGCGGAAGCGCTCCTTGCACTCCTTACAGTCCATCAGGGGGTCGGAGAAGCCGCCCACATGGCCGGAGGCCACCCACACCTGGGGATTCATCAGGATGGCGGCATCCAGGCCCACGTTATAGGGGTTCTCCTGGACGAACTTCTTCCACCAGGCCTTTTTCACGTTGTTCTTGAGCTCCACGCCCAGAGGGCCGTAGTCCCAGGTGTTGGCCAGGCCGCCGTAGATCTCGCTGCCGGAGAATACAAAACCCCGGCCCTTGCACAGGGCCACGATCTTTTCCATGGTCTTGTCGGTATTTTTCATGTCGAACACTCCTTCAGATAATGGAATGGGGGAACAGGCGGCCGGAATGAAAAACGCCCTGAGTCCTTTGGACTCAGGGCGGATCAGATCCGTGGTGCCACCTGAATTCGGAGCGACAGGCGCTCCGCGCTCAAACCCGGTAACGGCGGGGGACCGGCGGAGCATTTCCTCTCCGCGGCTCGCGGGCGCCCTTCCCCATGCCCCTCGGAGGCCTTTCACCAATGCGGCCTCTCTCTGCGTCCAGGGCGGCGGGTACTCCTCCCGTTCACTGCCTTGCTCGATTTGGGGTTATTGTATCACCGAAATGCCGCGCCGTCAAGCCGTTTTGCCGCGGGGGCGGACAGTGGGTCCAACATCGTTTTGTATCTATTTGTTACCCGGGTGTAACGACTGGGGGCGGAATGGCCGTCCACCACGTGGAGCCGGGATATTGCGTGGGCAACTGCGTGGAGCGCGCTGGAATAGACGTCAGCTCAGCAGCAGCTCCAGGTCGGACAGGCTGAGCCCGGGCTGAAGGGCCAGGTTGATGGCGTAGCCCAGGACCTTGGAGAGGTCGCCCACGTCGCTGTCGATCTCCCGGGGGGTGACGATGACCCCGGCGGCCATGTCCCCCAGGGCGCGGGGGTGCATGCCCTCCAGCCCGGCCTCAGCGAGCACGTCGGCGCACAGGGTGGCCGCGTCCACCACGGTGGGTACCCCCAGGGCCAGCACGGGCACGCCCAGGGAGCTTTGGTCCAGGGCGGAGCGGTGGTTGCCCACCCCGGAGCCGGGGACGATGCCGGTGTCGGAGAGCTGCACCGTCCGGCACACCCGCTTCAGGGAGCGGGAGGCCAGGGCGTCCACCGCGATGATACAGGCGGGGCGGACCTTTTCCGCCACCGCGCGCACCAGCTCGCCGCTCTCCATCCCGGTGGTGCCCAACACCCCGGCTGCCAGGGCCGCCACCGGACGGAAGGCGCCGAACTGTTCCGGCGAGTGTTCCACCAGGTGCCGGGTGACCAGGGTGTGGTCGGCGGTCTTTGGCCCCACCGCGTCGGGGGTAATGGCCCGGTTGCCCAGGCCCACCACCAGGACCGGGGCCCGGGGCGGCAGGTCCCCCAGCAGGGCGGTGAGTTCCTGGGAGACGGCGCGGATGGCCCGGGGAAAGGCGTCCTCCTCCCGGCGGGAGAGCCCTTCCAGCTCTACGGTGACGTAATGCCCCTCCGGCTTGCCCAGGGCGGCGGCGCCCTGGGCGTCCAGGATATCCACCCGGGTAATGGAATAGCCCTCCCGGGTGTCCTCCCGGGCCCGGACGCCGGACAGGGCGGTCTCGGCCGCCGCCGACTCTTTCCACAGGGCGTGGGCCTCCACGGCCAGATCGGTTCTGCGCAGCAGCATGACAGTACCCCCTATATCTGGTGTTTTGTATGACGTGAGTTCCCAATTAAACGGGAAATCCGGCTGGAACGCAAAAATTTCTCGGAAAAATTGAAAATAGTAGTTGCATTTTTCCCCATTCACTGCTAAAATATAAATCTGCACGGGTGAACTGTGCGAATCGTCATCGGAGGAGGTGTTTGGTTTGCCGAATATTAAGTCTGCCAAGAAGCGTGTCCTGGTGAACAAGACCAAGGCCATGCAGAACAAGACCGCTAAATCCGCGCTGAAGACCGACATCAAGAAGTTTGAGGCGGCGGTGGCCGAAGGCAACCGCAGCGAGGCCGATAGCGCTTACAAGGTGGCTGTCAAGGCCGTCGACAAGGCCGTGGGCCATGGTCTTCTGCACAAGAACAACGCCGCTCGCAAGAAGAGCGCCATGACCATCAAGCTCAACAAGCTCGCCTGATTTCTGTGGTCAAAAAGAACCGCCTGCTGTGCAGGCGGTTTTTTCATGTGTCTTTGGCTTTTCCCGGGGGAAAAGGATTGCTTTTTCTCCATGGGAAGGGGATAATACAGAAAAGAGCGGTGCGGACAGAAAAGGGGGCGTGGGAATGAAAAGAGTTCTGGAACTGGGGCCGGTAAAATTCGTGGCTGAGATCGTGGATATCTATTTTCGCAAGCGGGTGTCCCGCTCGGCCGCCGAGCTGGCCTATTTCCTGATCCTGACCTTTTTCCCCATTGTGATTTGTGTCAACGCCTTTATCGGCCTGCTGGATCTGGATGTGGGTCAGGTGCTCCAGGCGGCGGAGGGGCTCATCCCCAGGGAGGGACTGGCCATTATAGCGGACTATATCGGGTATATCACCGATAACCAGTCCGCGGCCCTGCTGGCCGGCGGCGCGGCTACTACGCTCTTTGCCTCGTCAGCCGCCGTGCGGGCATTGATGAACATCATGGATGATATTTACGACCGGAGGAGCTACAAGGGCGTGGGGCAGGTGGTGGTCAGCGTGCTGTTTTCCCTCCTGCTGCTGGTCACCATCTACCTGTCCATCGTAGTGCTGCTCACCGGTGAGTGGCTCTTTCATCTTATCGCCCGGTTTTTTCAGCTGCGGGACATCGACCTGCCCTGGGCCTGGCAGTGGCTGCGGTTTCTGGTTTTGTTTTGCCTGGTGCTGGTATTCGTGCTGCTGCTCTACCGGATCTCGGCGCCCATGGGGAAGCCCAGGCCCCCGGTCCTCACCGGCGCGGTGCTTGCCTCCGGGGCGCTGGTGGGGGCCTCGGCCCTGTTTTCCTGGTTTATCGGCATGTCCTCCCGCTATTCCCTGATCTACGGGTCCCTGGCCTCGGTGATCATCCTGCTGGTGTGGCTTTACCTGTGCGGTAATATCCTCATTTTGGGGAACGTGTTCAACTGCGTGTGGTATACCCGGAAAAAGATGCGCTATCTCCGGCGGCTCAAGCTGGAGGGAAACTGAAAACTTCAAGCACAGCAAAAGGGACCGCTCACATCAGCCTGAGCGGTCCCTTTTTTGATTTGATCAGAGATAGTTGTAGGGGTTGACCACGCTGCCGTTCACATGGACCTCGAAGTGGCAGTGCGTACCGGTAGAGCGGCCGGTGGAGCCGGCCTTGGCGATGGTCTGGCCCTGATACACCTTGTCGCCCACGCTGACCAGCAGGCTGGAATTGTGTCCGTAGTAGGTCTGCTTGCCGTTGCCGTGGTCGATGATGACCAGCTTGCCGTAGGTGCCCTGCCAGCCGGAGTAGATGACGGTACCGCCGTCGGCAGCGGCCACCGAAGTGCCGTAGGGCACGGCGATGTCTATGCCCCGGTGGAAGCTGTAGGAGCCGAAGATGGAGCGGTAGCCGTAGCCGGAGGTGACGCGGCCGCTGACGGGCCAGATGAAGTAGCCCTTGGGCATCCAGGAGGGGCGCTCCTTGGTACCCACCGCCACCACCTTTTCGGTGGGCTCAGTCAGAGCAGTGGCACTGGTGATCTCACGGCCGGTCTCCCTGCCGTTGACGTAGGTCACATTGGCGCTGACCTGCTGGGAACCCTCGGCTCCGGCGGAGAGGACCTTGCTCTCGCCCTGGTACATGGTGTTGTCCTCCACCTGACGGACAGGGGCGGGGATAGCCTCAGTATAAGTAACGCTGTCCACCGTCTGGACCGACAGGAAGGGGATCTCCTCCCGGATGTTCAGCACCTGGCCGATCATCAGCTTGTTGATGTCCACATCCGGGTTGAGGGCTTCCAGCTCCCGCATGGTCATGCCGTTGTCCAGGGCCAGGGCCATAAAGGTGTCGCCGGCCTGGACCTCATAGGTGGTCTGGCCGTTGGTGTTGGCGGTGAGGACGGCCTGCATGGCGGAGATATCCTGCTCCACGTCAGTGGAGGTATATTCCCGGGTGATATTCACCGTATCCGTAAAGGAAGAGGAGATGGTGCTCTCGGTCTCATAGGCCGCCTTGATGGAGTCCAGCAGGGCGGAGAGGGTGGCCCGGTCGGCGGCGGCGCCGATGACCTGGCCGTTGACCGAGAGGACGTAGCTCTTCATCACATCGCCGATACGGTCAAGAAGATAGGGCTCCAGCGAGGTGGCGGAGGGGACGGTGTCCCGCTTGGAGAGGGCCAGATCATAGGTGATCTCACCATCCATCTGGTAGGAGTAGCCCAGGATGCTGGAGGCCCGGGCCTCCACCCGGGAGACGGCGTCCTCAAACTCCTCCTGGCTGCTCACCACGCCGATGGGGGTGCCGTCGATGGAGACCTGATAGCTGGGGACATATACGGTGTTCACCACCGAGGTCACGCCCACTACCGCGGCGATGGCCAGAAACAAGACGGGGTTGAAGGAACGGAATTTTGCCAGGGTATGATCGACGTGGCGGACCAGGCGGCTGTGCTCCTGAAGAAAACGCTCCGCACGTTCGGCGGCGGCGTCACCGGCACGGCGGGCAGGCCGGACACTGTGGGGGCGCTGCAGAATCTCGTCCATGGGAGGACCTCCCTTTTGTGGTTTGGTCAAACGATATGACACCCTCCGCCTGAACAGGGGAGGGGTAACAAGTGGGAACAAAAGATTACAATTTGGTTACAAAGTGTAGTTTACACTTTTTTGTTCTTCCCGTCAACCCCTTATTCTTGTGCTTTTGTGCGAATCAAGTCGCAAAATAGGGAGTGCGCCTGTTCGGTGGGAACCCCTCTTTCTTTTCAAAAAGAAAGAGGGGGAAAGAAAACGCCGGAGGGGGAATCGTCCTCGTTCCCCCTCCGGACCTCCCCCCTCAATGTGCCCCCGGCTTCGACCGACGTCGGGACGGACTGCCCTGGCCCACCACAGGCTCACCAGGCGCCTGATAGGCAACAGCCATTGCCTTTGGCCTGCCGGACTTGCGCAATCGCTGAGACTTTCAGCTTAGCCCGTCGGGGCGTACTTTGAGGGGGCGCCGGGGGACACTTCCCCCGGCCCGTTCTTTCCCGCCGCTTTCCTGCGGAAAAGAAAGCGGCGCCCCCGCCGGGCAGGCGCGCTCCCCGGGCTGGGCAAGTCTATTAGGATGTGTGCTTCTGCTTCTCCAATGCCTGAAGATGGGCTTTCAGCACCAGGTTGATATAGCTGGACAGAGAGCGGTCCTCCCGCTCGGCCAGAGACTGAATCTGGATCAAAATAGGTTCATCCAAAGTAATGCTGACACTTTTTTTCAAAGGCTTCATGGTATCACCTCAGTAGTGGATGATACTATGTTTTACGATTTATCTTTGACTTATCGTGTTTAATCGTGTAAAATAGTGTTGGTGATGAGGATGAACAGCAATAATTTCGAAGCGGCCTTCTCCGCCTTTCTGGAGCGGCATGAATATGACGAGGCGGAAAACTACCTCTTCTCCATGGTACGCCTGGCCTTTGCGGCCGGGTGGAAGGCGGCGGGAGGCAGCCCGCCCCAGGCGGAGCGCGTGTTTGAGCTTTTGTCCCCCTTAAAACAGGACCCGGCGCCCACGGAGTAAGCTCCGCAGGCGCCGGGTTTGCTTATTCGGCAGTCTCTTCCTCTTTCTTGGTGCACACAATATTCAGCTCATCCAACTGCTTCTGCTCCACAAAGCTTGGGGCGCCCATCATCAGGTCCTGGGCGTTCTTGTTCATGGGGAAGGGAATGATCTCCCGGATGGAGTCCTCGCCGGCCAGCAGCATGACCATGCGGTCCACACCCGGGGCGATGCCGGCGTGGGGGGGCGCGCCGTAGGTGAAGGCGTTGTACATGGCGGGGAACTTGCTCTTCACATCGTCCTCGCCCAGCCGGACCAGCTGGAAGGCCTCGATCATGATCTCGGGGTCGTGGTTGCGCACCGCGCCGGAGGAGAGCTCCACGCCGTTGCACACCAGGTCGTACTGATAGGCGGTGATGGACAGGGGGTCCACCTCACCGGAAGCGGCCTTCTTCAGAATCTCCAGGCCGCCGTTGGGCATGGAGAAGGGGTTGTGGCAGAACTCCAGCTCGCCGCTCTCCTCGCCGATCTCGTACATGGGGAAGTCCACGATCCAGCAGAACTCGTAGCGCTCCTTGTCAAAGTGCTCGGGACACAGGGCGGCGGCCTGCTTGAGCAGCACGCCGGCGGTCTTCTGGGCGGCCAGCAGCTTGCCGGCGGTGAGACCCACGAAGGTATTGGGCTGCAGACCCAGGGCGTCGATGACGGCCTGCTTGCGCTCCTGAAGGAACTTGGAGATGCCGCCCACCAGCTCGCCCTTTTCGTCCAGGCGGAACCAGTAGGCCTTGTTGCCGGACTGGACCTCCACATCGGCGCAGAGCTTGTCGATCTGCTTGCGGGTGCCGGAGAAGCCGGACACCGCCACGGCCTTGACGGTGTTGCCCTCAAAGGGGCCGAAGCCGCAGCCGGCCATGACCTCAGTGGCGTCCTGCACGGTCAGGTCGATGCGCAGGTCGGGCTTGTCGGTGCCGTATTTCTCCATGGCGTCCAGATAGGCGATGCGCTTGAAGGGGGCCTGAGAGGCCACGTTATAGGTGCCGTACTTGGCAAAGATGGGGGGCAGCACGTCCTCCAGCACGGCGAACACGTCCTCCTGGTCGGCGAAGGCCATCTCCATGTCCAGCTGATAGAACTCGCCGGGGGAGCGGTCGCCGCGGGCGTCCTCGTCCCGGAAACAGGGGGCAATCTGGAAATACTTGTCGAAGCCGGAGGCCATCAGCAGCTGCTTGAACTGCTGGGGAGCCTGGGGCAGGGCGTAGAACTTGCCGGGGTGCTTGCGGCTGGGCACCAGGTAGTCACGGGCGCCCTCGGGAGAGGAGGCAGTGAGGATGGGGGTGGTGATCTCCATAAAGCCGTGGTCGATCATGGACGCGCGCAGGGCGGCCACCACGCTGGAGCGCAGGATGATGTTCTTCTTCACCTCGGGGTTGCGCAGGTCCAGATAGCGGTACTTCAGGCGGGCGGACTCGTCGGCCTCCCGGCTGCGGTTGACCTGGAAGGGCAGCTCGTTGTGGCGGCAGCGGCCCAGCACCTCGATCTTCGCGGGCACCACCTCGATGTCGCCGGTGGCCTGCTTGGGGTTCTTGCTGTCCCGCTCACGGACCACGCCGGTGACCTGGATGGTGGACTCCTTGTTCAGGGGCTTGATGGCGGACATCATCTCCTCGGTCTCCACCACCACCTGGGTGGTGCCGTAGAAGTCCCGCAGGACCACGAAGGCGAAGTTCTGACCCACCTCGCGGACATTATCCAAAAAGCCGGCCAGGGTGACGGTCTGGCCCACGTGCTCCATGCGGAGCTCCCCACAGGTGTGGGTGCGGTAGCAGGTGCGGATATTCTCCATAAAAATCAACTCCGATTTGTAATATATATAGTGATTACAACAAAATGGATAGACTCGTTGCCGGTATTCCGGCCATCTGGCCGGGCTTATGCCTGGGACTCGCGGATGGGAGCACCGGAATTCTTTTCCATCAGACCGGCGGCCACCAGGGCGGCGGCCTCTTCCACGGTGACCAGCTGCTGCTGCCCGGTGGTCAGGTCCTTCAGGGCTACCTTGCCCTGGGCGATCTCATCCTCGCCCAGCAGCAGCACGTAGGGGACGCCCAGCTTGTCCGCGTAGGAGAGCTTCTGCTTGAACTTCTTCTTCTCGGCGTGGATCTGGGTGCGGATGCCGTGGTCCCGCAGGGCGGTGGCGGCGGCAATGGCGGGGGAGGGGTCCTCGGTCATGGGCAGCACCAGCACATCGGCGGGGGCGGTGAGCACGTCGGGGTTGAGATAGCCCTGGTCCTCCAGCACGAAGAAGAGACGGGTCAGGCCGATGGAGATGCCCACGCCGGGGAGCTTTTTGTCGATATAATACTCGGCCAGATTGTCGTACCGGCCGCCGGAGCAGATGGAGCCGATCTCCGGGTGATCCAGCATGACGGTTTCATAGACGGTGCCGGTGTAGTAATCCAGGCCACGGGCGATGGTCAGGTCCACCATGAAGTGGTCCTCGGGCACGCCGAAGGCCGACATATAGTTTACCACGGTGTTGAGCTCGTCCATACCCTGGTCCAGCAGCTCGTTTTTCCCCTTCAGGGCCTCCAGGGCGGAGAGGGGATCGGAGGTGGAGAGGAGGTCCAGCAGCTGCCCGGCGGTATCGGCGCTGACGCCGAAATCCCCGGTGAGGATCTCCCGCACCTTGTCGGGACCGATCTTCTCCAGCTTGTCGATGGTGCGCATCACGTCGCCGGCGCGCTCGGACAGGCCCAGCAGGGCGAAGAGGCCGTTGAGGAGCTTGCGGTTGTTCACCCGGATCTTGAAGCGCTTCAGACCCAGGGCGGTGAAGGTCTTGTAGATGATGGCGGGGATTTCGGCCTCGTTGGAGATGTCCAGGGCGCCGTCGCCGATGACGTCGATGTCGGCCTGGTAGAACTCACGGAAGCGGCCCCGCTGGGCACGCTCGCCCCGGTAGACCTTGCCGATCTGGAAGCGGCGGAAGGGGAAGGTGAGCTGGCCGTAGTTGAGGGCCACGTATTTGGCCAGGGGCACGGTCAGGTCAAAGCGGAGGGACAGGTCGCTGTCCCCCTTGGTGAAGCGGTAAATCTGCTTTTCGGTTTCGCCGCCGCCCTTGGCCAGCAGCACCTCACTGGCCTCGATGGCCGGGGTGTCCAGGGGGGTGAAGCCGTAGAGGGAGTAGGTCTTGCGCAGGATCTCCACCATCCGGTCAAACTGGACCTGCCGCGCGGGCAGCAGCTCCATAAATCCGGACAGGGTGCGGGGTTTCATCTGTGCCATAGTGATGCTCCTTTGTGTTCATAGTAGAGGCTGCTGCCCGCCGTCGCCGCAAGTGCGGCGCCAAGCGTTTTGCGCAGCAAAACCTTGAAATAGGCCGAATTGATTTCGGCCTATTTGAGTTGGATCAGGGGTCCCCGGCGGGTCAGCGACCCGCTGGGGCCAGCAGCTCCATAAATCCGGACAGGGTACGGGGTTTCATCTGTGCCATAGTGATGCTCCTTTGTAAAAGAATAGCGGCTGCTGCCTGCCCCGACGCGGTTTCGGCCGGGCGCGCCGGGACAGAAGTAAGCCGAACGTGAAAAACGCTCCCATCCCGTATTCACGGGACGAGAGCGTCTGCTTCTCGTGGTGCCACCCATGGTTCGGCGGAGCATGCTCCGCCCTCTGTCCTTCTGTTGCGGGAAGGGGACCGCACCCGTCTCCGGGTCCGCTGCTGGTGCTGTCTTCTTCCGTCCCTTTCCGTGGAGTCCTTTCAGCCGGGGGACCCGTCTCTGTCCGGGGGAAACGGAATACTCATGCGCCGTCGTCACGGTTTCTGCCGTTTGATATTATCCCAAATGGGTGCAAAAGTCAACGGGCAGGCGGAAGTTTTCCACCTGCCGGCGGCTTTTTGTGGAAAAACAGACCGCGTTACGCGGTAAAGGGCTTGGTTTTGGGATTGACGATATCTCTCCAGTCCGGATCGCCCCGCGCCCCACGCAATGCTGCGCATTGTGCGGGGACCCCGAGATTTTATTTGCGGCCGCCGGAAATGAATTCCGCCGGCCTCCGGCGGCACTTGCCGCCGCCCGGCTGTGCCGGGTCTGGAGCGGGGACACAGAACCCCGGCGTTACGCGGTAAAGGGCTTGGTTTTGGGATTGACGATGTCTCTCCAGTCCGGATCGCCCCGCGCCCCACGCAATGCTGCGCATTGTGCGGGGACCCCGAGATTTTATTTGCGGCCGCCGGAAATGAATTCCGCCGGCCTCCGGCGGCACTTGCCGCCGCCCGGCTGTGCCGGGTCTGGAGCGGGGACACAGAACCCCGGCGTTACGCGGTAAAGGGCTTGGTTTTGGGATTGACGATGTCTCTCCAGTCCAGGTCGCCCCGCTCCAGGCCGTGGATGAGCATCTCGGCGGTGGCCACGTTGGTGGCGAAGGGGATGTTGTACTGGTCACAGAGACGGGTGATATAGCTCAGATCGGCGTCCAGGTCATTGGACTGGGGATCGGAGAAGAACAGGACCATGTCGATCTCATTGTAGGCGATACGGGCGCCGATCTGCTGGCTGCCGCCGTGCTCATGGGAGAGGAAGAGGCTGATGGGCAGGCCGGTGGCCTCGGATACCATGCGTCCGGTGTCATTGGTGGCGCAGACCGTGTGCTTGGAAAGAATGCCGCAGTAGGCGATACAGAACTGTACCATCAGTTCCTTCTTCCGGTCGTGACTCATAAGGGCAATATTCATGGAAACCCCCTTCTTTCTTTTTTAATATAGAATACGGGATCTAGCGGATGTGCATCAGAGGAACGCGCTGCCCGGTGATCCGCCGGGCAATATTGAGATAGGCTCGGGCAGCGCCCCAGCGGGCCATCAGGATCAGAGGCTGGCCCCGGTTGGCAGCCAGCATGACCTGGGGGTCCTCCGGCACCACTCCCAGCAGGGGAAGGCCGGCGGTATCCATGGCGTCGTCAATGGTGGTGTGGAGCTGGCGCATCAGCTTGGGCTGGACCCGGTTGACCACCAGGTGGATGGACTGGATGCCCTGAGAAAGCTCGCCCACCGTGCGCTGGGCGTCCCGCAGGGAGGAGGCGTCGGTGGTGGAGACTACGATGGCCCGGTCGGCGCAGCACACCGACATGCGGAAGCCCCCGCCCAGGCCGGCGGGCGCGTCCAGCAGGATATAGTCGAAAGACGCGCGGGCCTGTTCCAGAAAGGCGCGGAGATCCTGCTCCGTGATGGCGTCCCGGGGGGTGGTAAGGGGCGCGGTGAGCAGATAGAGCCCCTTGATGACGGGGTGGGGCACCGCCGCCTTCTCCAGCGTGGTGCGGCCGGAGAGCACATCGGTAAAATCCATCAGGGTCCGGTCGCTCATGCCCAGGGTCAGGTCCAGGTTCCGCAGGCCGATATCCATATCCACGCAGAGCACGCGGCTGCCCAGAGCGGCCAGGCAGGAGGCGACGCCTCCGGTGAGCGAGGTCTTTCCGGTGCCGCCCTTACCGGAGGTGATGGCGATTGCAGTTGACATAGTTGCCTCCCAACAGGTTGCACTATACTTTATCATGGAATTAAAAAAAATTCAATGGCAAATAAAATTATTTTTGTGCAGAATGGTGAACAAAACAGAAATGGAGCAAAAGATATCTGTGAGAAATCAGCAAAGAGGGGATTTCTGTATTTTAGCCCATTTTCTAGGGTATCCCTTGGGGGTGGGGGCGGTCTTTTCCACCATGATCACCCGGTGGGTGATATCGGTGCCGGGGATGGTGTAGTCCACAGAGGGACGGAGAACGCCCCCCAGCCTGGAAATGCCGGCGGCGGCACGGGAGAGCTCCAGGTCCGAATCCACTGATTTCATGGAAAGGAAAAAGCCGCCGGGCTTCACATAGGGAAGGCAGAGCTCACCCAGCAGTTCCAGGGAGGCCACGGCCCGGGAGGTCACAATGTCAAAGCTGTCCCGGAAGCCGGGCTTTAGGGATTGCTCCTCCGCCCGGGCATGAAGGGTCTCAATACCGGAGAGGGAGAGGGCATCCGCCACTTCTTTTAACCAGTCCAGGCGCTTGTTCAGGCTGTCCAGCAGGACTACCTCCAGGGAGGGGACCAGGATCTTGAGCACCATGCCGGGAAAGCCCGCCCCGGTGCCTACATCGATCAGGCGTTTATCCTCCAGACCGGTGCAGGTGAGCAGGGCGGCGCAGTCCAGCATGTGGAGCCTGACCACCTGGTCGGGGTCCGTGATGGCGGTGAGATTCATGACCTGGTTCTTTTCCAGAAGCATCTGGCCATACCGCTCCAGCTGTTCAGGGGCGCATGCGGGGACCTTGTCCAGCAGACCCAAGGCGGCCAGGCCGGCAGTGATCTGTTCCTTCATATTAACCTCCAAGCGCCTGGAGCAGGGAAGCGATGCCCAGGACAAGATTGACGATGCAGGCCAGGGCGGCCAGGCCAGCCAGGACCAGAAGGCCCGGACGCCGCTGCTCCCGGTATTTCAGCGCGGAGACGACGGCCAGGCCGCCGCAGGCGGGGAAGAGCAGGATGCCGGGGATCCCCCGCAGCGGCGCGCCGGTGGCCAGGTTGTATGTAGTGAGCAGGACCAGGATGACCATGTATACCACGCCCATCCAGGCCAGCGTCCGCTTGATGGGGGAGGCCGGGGTGTACTCCGGCTTCGGCTGCTGGTCGGGCATCAGTTCTTCTCCTTGAGCAGGTCGCGGATCTCGGTGAGGAGCTTCTCCTCAGCGGAGGGCTCGGGAGGTGCGGGAGGAGCGGCGGGAGCCTCCTCCTTCTTGCGGTGGAGGGAGTTGATGAACTTGATGAGGCAGAACACGGCAAAGGCGATAATGAGGAAGTCCAGGATGGTGGCCAGGAAAGCGCCGTAGCGGATGGCCACCTCAGTAGCGGGGTCGATGGCGCCGTCCGCGCCGGCCACCGCCGCCTTGAGCACGATCTTCCAGTTGGAGAAGTCCACGCCGCCGGTGAGCATGGAGACGGCGGGCATGATGACATCGTTGACCAGGGAGGTGGAGATCTTGCCGAAAGCGCCGCCGATGATGACGCCGACAGCCATATCCATCACATTGCCGCGGGCGATGAATTGTTTGAACTCGCTGATAAAACCCTTTCCTTTTTCTGCTGCGGACACAGTAAAAGCCTCCTTTAATTGATGTGTGGGGGTTGGGGAATTGAGTGCACGATGGAAGCGGGGATCATTTCTTGGGCACCAGGACCTCTTTGCCTCCCATATAGGGCTGGAGCACCTTGGGGATCTTGACGCTGCCGTCGGCCTGGAGGTTGTTCTCCAGCAGGGCGATAAGCATGCGGGGAGGGGCCACGCAGGTGTTGTTCAGGGTGTGGGCCAGATAGGTCTTGCCGTCCTCACCGCGGTAGCGGATCTTCAGGCGGCGGGCCTGGGCGTCGCCCAGGTTGGAGCAGGAGCAGACCTCAAAATACTTCTGCTGCCGGGGGGACCAGGCCTCGATGTCACAGGACTTGACCTTCAGGTCGGCCAGGTCGCCGGAGCAGCACTCCAGCTGCCGCACAGGGATGTCGAAGTTCCGGAAGAGCTCCACCGAGTAGCGCCACAGCTTCTCATACCACTCCTTGGACTCCTCGGGCTTGCAGACCACGATCATCTCCTGCTTCTCAAACTGATGGATGCGGTAGACGCCCCGCTCCTCGATGCCGTGGGAACCCTTTTCCTTGCGGAAGCAGGGGGAGTAGGAGGTGAGGGTCTGGGGCAGCTTGTCCTCGGGAATGATCTGGTCGATGAAGCGGCCGATCATGGAGTGCTCGCTGGTGCCGATGAGATAGAGGTCCTCGCCCTCGATCTTATACATCATGGCGTCCATGTCGGTCTGGCTCATAACGCCCTCCACCACGTTGCCGTGGATCATGAAGGGAGGAATGCAGTAGGTGAAGCCCTTGCCGATCATAAAGTCCCGGCCATAGGCCAGCACCGCCTCGTGGAGCCGGGCGATGTCCCCCAGCAGGTAGTAGAAGCCGGAACCGGACACCCGGCCGGCGGCGTCCATATCGATGCCGTCGAAGGACTCCATGATCTGGGTGTGGTAGGGGATCTCAAAGTCGGGCACCACGGCCTCGCCAAAGCGCTCTACCTCCACGTTGGCCGAGTCGTCGGGGCCGATGGGCACGCTGGGATCGATGATATTGGGGATGACCAGCATGATTTTGCGGATCTCCTCCGCCAGCTCTCCCTCCCGCTGTTCCAGGGCGGCCAGTCTGTCGGCGTCGGCCTTGACCTCGGCCTTGAGGGCCTCGGCCTCAGTCAGCTTGGAGGGATCCTTTTTGGACTGGCCCATCAGAATGCCCACCTGCTTGGACTTGGAGTTGCGGGCGGTGCGCAGGTCCTGGGCGGCCTGAATGGTGTCCCGGTTCTCCCGGTCCAGCTCCAGCACCTTGTCCACCAGGGGCAGCTTCTCGTCCTGGAACTTCTTGCGGATGTTTTCCTTTACGGCCTCGGGATTTTCCCGGATGAATTTGATATCAAGCATGTCGTTTCACCTCATATTGTTTGGTAGCTCAGTTCAGCCAGTCCGCCAGATTGCGGTAGGCGGCCAGGGGATCATAGATGGCCCGGTCCTCCTCGGTCATGGCGGCGCTGATCTTTTCCAGTTCCTCTTCCAGACCGGTGTAGGACGCCAGCCGCTCCCGGGCCTCCCGGTAGCGCCCCTGGTTGTACAGGGCGCGGATCTGGTTGAGCTGGCTCAGGCAGTTGGCCTGATGGGCGGCGTCTGCATAGGCGCTCTCCGCCTGTTCCCGGGCCTTGTCGGCCTGGGAGAGCTGTGCCTGCACTTCCTCCAGCTGCTTGTTAAGGGCCTCGTTCTGCTCCTTGAGATTATCCCGCTCCGCAATCAGGTTTTCCAGAGTCTGGACCGCGGAGTTGGAGGTCTGCTGCAGGTTGTCGTATTTCTCCTGGTTGACGCGCTGCTGCATGAAGTAGGAGAGCAGCAGCAGCAGGAAGGCGGCCGCGAAGAGGATGACCAGGTAGGTCATCACGGGGCTCTTTTTATTGGCCCTGGTATGCTCGGCCTCATGCTGCAGCGTCCCTGAACGGTTCTGCTCGTGGTCCTGGCTCACTGTGCGCCGCCTCCCTTCCCGGAGGAGGGGAGACCCTCCAGAACCTCCAACAGTCGGTTCAGGTCATCGGTGTTATAGTACTCCAATTCGATTTTACCCTTCTTTTTGCCATTTATAATATTGACCTTCCGCCCAAAGCGGTCTGAAAGGTCTTTTTCCGCCGCCCGCAGGTAGATGGAGAAATCGGGGGCGGCAGTTTGCGGGGGCTCCTCCTCCAGTTCTTCCCGGGCCTGGGCCAGACGCTTGGCCATGGCCTCGGTCTGGCGGACGGAGAGGCCGTCGGCCACTACCTTCTGGGCCAGCTTTTTCTGCAGCTCTTTGGTGGGGGCGGCCAGGATGGCCCGGGCATGTCCGGCGGAGAGCTTGCCCTCTTCCAGCAGCAGATGTACCGCGTCGGGCAGGGCCAGCAGGCGCAGGGCGTTGGCCACCGCGGAGCGAGACTTGCCCACCCGCTGGGAGACCTCTTCCTGGGTCAGGCCGTACTCCTGCATCAGGGTCTGATAGCCGCCCGCCTCTTCAATGGGGTTCAGGTCCTCCCGCTGGAGGTTTTCGATGAGGCCCAGCTCCATGACGGTGCGGTCGTCGGCCTCAATGATGACGGCGGGCACCTCGCGGAGACCGGCCAGCTTGGCGGCCCGCCAGCGGCGCTCGCCGGCGATGATCTGGTAGTAGCCGGAGGACAGCCGCCGGACGGTCAGCGGCTGGATGATGCCGTGGGTCCGGATGGACTCGGCCAGGTCGGCCAGCGTCTCATCGTCAAAGCGCTTGCGGGGCTGCTTCAGGCCGGGCTGTACCTCTGAGATGGGGAGGGACAGTGAGCCGCCCTCCTGGGCCTGGAGCGCGTCGTCGCCCAGCAGGGCGCCCAATCCCTTGCCCAGGCCCCGGTCCTTGTTGGATGCCATATGCTCAGTCCTTTCTCATTGGAATGGGAGCGGGGACCGTCAGGGGCGGTTCTGCTCCATGACCTCCCGGGCCAGGGCCTCATAGGCCTCGGCGCCCCGGGATAAGCTGTCGTAGGCCGACACCGGCTTGCCGTGGCTGGGGGCCTCGGACAGCCGGACGTTGCGGGGAATGACGGTGGCGTAGACCTGGCCGGGGAAGTGGCGCTTGACCTCCTCCGCCACCTGAAGGGAGAGGTTGGTGCGTCCGTCGTACATGGTCAGCACCACGCCCTCCATGGAAATCCGGGGGTTCAGGGAGCGCTTGACGATGCGGACGGTGGAGAGCAGGTCTGACAAGCCCTCCAGCGCGTAGTACTCGCACTGGACAGGTACGATGATGGAGTCGGCGGCACACAGGGCGTTGAGGGTGAGCAGCTCCAGTGAGGGCGGGCAGTCGATAAATATGTAGTCATACCGGTCGGCCACCCTGCACAGCGACTCCTTCAGACGGTATTCCCGCCGGTCCATGCCGATCATCTCGATGGACGCGCCGGCCAGCCCCTTGTTGGAGGGAAGTACGTCGGCGTACTCGGTGGACACGATGGCCTTGCCTACATCGGCGTCGTTGATGAGTACATCGTAGATGTTGGGGGAGGCGGTCACCTTGTCCACGCCAAAGCCGGAGGTGGTGTTGGCCTGGGGGTCGAAATCACAGACCAATACGCTGGCCCCCAAGGACTTCAGGGCGGCGGCCAGGTTGACACAGGTAGTGGTCTTGCCCACGCCGCCCTTCTGATTTACGATCGCAATGGTTTTCGCCATAAGACACCTTGCCTTTGTTTCGGGCCCAAGAGGCTTGGACCACCAGTTGTTTTCAGCAGCTTTTATTATAATGCAGCAGAAAGTGCAATTCAACTGAAAATCTCCCAAAACGCAAAAAGGCTGAGGATGTTTCACGTGAAACATCCTCAGCTGCTTGTCCTTTTCATTTTGTGGTCAACAGGACCCGTAATGCGGGGAGTTAATGTTTCACGTGAAACATCAGTTCCGCGCCTGCTTGGGGATCTTGATGGTGAGCAGAATAGAGTCCTCCGTGTCCTGTCGGTCGCAGTTGGCGTCCACACCGGCGCTCTTCATCAAATTGAGCCCCTTGGTAATGGAGTTGAGAAACAGACGGACGTCCTTAATGATGAAAAAGGGCTTGGGCTTGGCGCCGGAGGGGGCGGGGTTCAAAAGGCCCTCTACGTACTGCTCGGTCTTTGCCACGGTGAGACAGTGCTCCACAACGTAGTGGGCCGCCGCACGCTGTTCATTGGGGGATTCCAACCGAAGGAGGGCCCGGGCGTGCCGCTCGGTAAAGTGGTGCTCGCGCAGCAGGGCCAGCACATCGGGAGGAAGCCGGAGCAGCCGCAGCTTGTTGGCCACAGCGGACTGGGATTTGCCGATCTTCTGGGCAGCTTCCTCCTGGGAGAGGTGGAAGGTGCGGATGAGCTTGGCCAGGGCGGCGGCCTCCTCCACAAAGTCCAGGTCCCGGCGCTGGAGATTTTCGATCAGCGCCAGCAGGGAAGAGGCCTCGTCGTCCACGTTGACCAGGATACAGGGCACCTCGCTGAGTCCGGCCAGGGAGGAGGCCCGCAGCCGCCGCTCACCGGAGACAAGCTCATAGCCGGCGTCGGTCTTGCGTACCGACAGGGGCTGCAGGACGCCGTAGAGACGGATGCTGGCGGCCAATTCCTCCAGGCCGTCCTGGGCAAAGGTCTTGCGGGGCTGGTTGGGGTTGGGGCTGATGGAGGCTATGGGGAGAAAGAGGACGCGGGTACTCTCGAAGAGTCCCTTTTTGCGGGTCAGGATCATGGAGGGGTCACTCCCATCACAGTAGATTGATAACCATATTTTACCATAGATACGGGCAAAATCTGCTGTATTTGGTCGGATGGGAAATATTTACTTTAAAGATTCGGCAATTTCTGTTTCATACTAAAACCTGATAAAAAGCTTGAAAAGTTTTTTATAGCGCGAAGCGCGTCAGATTTTTATGAGACGCGGTATCATGCGGTACGCATGATACCAGTGCGCGCAGCGCACGGAATTTCAAATGAAAGCATTTCATTTGAAATTAGTATCAAAAGCGGAATGGGGCAGAAAAACAGCCCGGCGGGCCGCTATGCGGTCCTTGCCGGGCTGTGGGAAAGTTATTCCACGGTCTTGAGGGATTCCACCATGTCGATCCTTTTCAGCCTCCGGTGAGCGGCCAGATTGACCAGCACTGAGAAGCACGCGGTGAGGAGCACCGCGTAGAGATAGCTGATGGGGCGCACCGTGCGGCCGAACATGAGCCGGTCGATCTCCACCGTCAGGATGAGCCACTGGTGGAGAAACTTGCCCATGACCAGTCCCACCAGGATGCCGAATACCGTCAGGAACAGGTTTTCCCGGTACACATAGGCCGAGAGCTCCCGGTCGTAGAAGCCCAGGACCTTCAGGGTGGCCAGCTCCCGCAGGCGCTCGGTGATGTTGATGTTGGTCAGGTTGTAGAGCACGATGAAGGCCAGGGCGGCGGCGCACACGATGATGAGGATCACGGCATAGTCCACACTCTCCAGACTCTTGAAGAAGGTGTCCCGGGTGTCCTGATTGCGGGAGACCGAGGTGACGCCGGAGAGGGGGATGACGGCGGAGGAAACGGCGTCGGCGGTGTCGGTGCTGTTATCGGTATAGCAGGCCAGCAGGGAATTCACCGGCGGTTCCTCGCCGTAGAGGGACTGATAATAGGCGCTGGACAGATAGACATAATGAAGAATATAGTTCTCTGTAATGTCGGCCACCCGGATGGTGACCCGCTCGTCGCCGTCCAGGGTCAGGGTGTCGCCCACCTCTACCCCCAGAAGGGAGGCCAGCTTTTCAGTGAGCACGGCGCCGTCGTCAGGCAGGACCACCGGCTCATCGTCCAGCCGGTGGCGGAAACGGATGAACTGCCCGAAGGCGTCCGTGTCCTCCACGGCGAAGAGGGTGACGTCCACGGTCTGCTCCTCGCCCTCGGCGGAGAGGGAGAGCTGGCAGCTGGGCAGCCAGGCCTCCACCAGGCCGGTCCCGTCCAGAGCCCGGCCGATCTCCAGAAGCTCATCGTCGGTAACGTCGTCCTCCAGACCGATGCTGGCGCTGTAGATGGAGATCTCGTCGAACTGTTTATCCATGATGTCGTAGATGGAATTGCGCAGGCCGAAGGCGGTGACGATCAGCGCGGTACAGCCGCCGATGCCGGCCACCGTCATCCAGAACCGCTTCTGATAGCGGAAGAGGTTGCGTATGGTCACTTTATAGGTAAAGGAGAGCCGCCGCCACAGGGGACCGATGCGCTCCAGCAGTACCCGCTTGCCGGCGGGCGGGGCCTTGGGCCGCATCAGGGTGGCGGGCACTGCGGTGAGAGTGGAGAAGGTGGCCCCCACCGCGGCGCCGGTAACGCAGAGGACTGCCGCCCCCAGGGCCAGCAGGCAGATGCCGGGGGAGGGGGGGATGATCAGATCTCCTACCGTGTAGAGGATCTTCCAGGCGTTGAAGATGATAAAGGGGATCAGCGTGCAGCCGAAGGCCAGACCGGCCACGCCGCCCAGCAGGCTGGAAAAGAAGCCGTAACCCACGTATTTCAGGGAGATGGCCCACTTGCTGTAGCCCAGGGCCTTGATGGAGCCGATCTGGACCCGCTGCTCCTCCACCATGCGGGTCATGGTGGTCAGGCAGACCAGAGCGGCCACCAGGAAGAAGATCAGGGGGAACACAGAGGCCAGGTTGCCCATGCGCTCGGCGTCCTGCTGGAAGGACACATAGCCCATATTGGTATTCCGGCCCAAGATATACCACCGGCAGTTCTCGATCCCGGCGATGTCCCGCCGGGCGTCGTTGAGCTTGCGCCGGGCGTCGGAGAGCTCCTCCTCCGCCTCGGCCCTGCCGTCCTCATACTCGGCCAGACCGTCGGCGTACTCGGCCTCGCCGTCCTCCAGCTCCCGGAGGGCGTCAGCGAGCTCCGCTTCCGCCCGGGCGATCTCCCCGGGCAGCTTTTCTCTGGCGTCGGAGAGCTCGGCCAGTCCGTTCCGGTACTCCTGCCAGCCGTCGTCCAGCTTGGCGCGGGCGTCGGCCAGTTCCCGCCAGCCGTCATCCAGCTTGATCCTGGCGTCGTTCAGCTCGGCCTCGCCGTCCTCCAGCTCCCGTTTGGCGTCCTGAAGCTCGCTCCAGCCGTCGTCCAGCTCCTTCCGGCCGCTGTGGAGCTTGCCCCAGCCCTCGTCCAGCTCGGCCTTGGCGTCGGAGAGCGTCTGGCCGGAGGAAATGGCCTCCTCCGCGCCCTGGTCAAACTCCTTCTTGGCTTCCCGGTACTGGTCCATGCCGTCCTGATACTCGCTCCAGCCCCAGCGGAGCTGCTCGGCGCCGGAGGCCAGACTGGCCTCTCCGGCCTGGAGCTGCTGCTTCAGAGCGGGCAGCACCTGCCCGATGAAGGCCATGGAGCCGCAGATGCTCCGGGCCATGCCCATACGGGCCTCGTCCTGGGAGAGCAGGTAGGCAAAGGTATCGGCATCGGCGGGCAGGCCGGAGAGCAGCTGATCCACAGCGGCCTGCTGCTCCTGGGGGAGCTGGGGCCGCAGCCCCTCCAGCATGGCGCGGAGGGAGAGCACCACGCCCTGGTGGAACTGGGCGGCAGCCATGCCGGTGGGATCCAGAGTCAGGGCGGAGAGCTCCTGGGCGAACACGGCGGGATCATTGAGGGTGAATCCGGCCAGCCCGGCCTGGAGTTGGGTATAGCCCCCCTGAAGCTGGGTGAGCTGGGCCTGGCCTGCCTCCAGCTCGGCCTTACCGGCGGAGTACTGCTGTTCGGCGGCAAAGAGCCGGTCCAGCGCCCGGTCCAGCTCCTCCCTGGCGTCCATCAGCTGCTGTCCGCCGTCGGCCAGGGTCTGAAGGCCCTTCCGGTACTCGGCCATGCCGTCGTCATACTCCTTCTGGGCATCCTGGAGGGTCTGGAGGCTGTCGTTATACTCCTCCTCGCCGTCCAGCAGTTCCTGATAGCCGTCCTGATATTTGGCCACGCCGTCGCCGTACTTTTGCAGGCCGTCGGCGTAGTCTTCCTCGCCGTCCCGGAGCTCCCTCAGGCCGTCGGCGTAGTCCCGCTCGCCGTCCTCCAGCTGCTCCAGGGCGTCGGGCAGCTCTTTCTCCGCGTCGGCGATCTTCTGCCGGGCGTCGGCGGTCTCCCGGCGGAGGGTGGCCCAGCCGTCCCGGTATTCCTGCCAGCCGTCATCCAGCTCCTTTCGGGCGTCGGAGAGCTCCCTCTCAGCATCGGCAAGTTCCTCCTGGACCTCCCGCTGGGCGTCATCAAACTCTGCCTGGGCCTCGGAGAGCTTGTCGTTGGCCTCGCCGACGACGTCGTCATAGCGCACCCCGGCGCGCTGGTCGCCCAGTGGCTCCAGCCGGCCGGTGAGGGCGTCCGTCAGATCCTCATATTCCGAGCCGTAGCAGAGCAGCTCCGTGCCCCCCGCCGCCGTCAGGTAGGCGTCGGTGTAGTAGTCCAGGGAAAAAGCCCCGGCGGGGAGCAGGACAAAGGCGGATACCTTGCCGGTGCCCAGGGAGGAGGAGCCCCGCTGGAAGGAGATGTAGAGGGGGGAGTCGGCAGTGCCCACGATGGTAAAGGTGTCCCGGGCCAGGGCGCCGGCAAAGTCCCCGTCCCCGGTGTCCAGGGTGAGGGTATCCCCCAGCTGGGCACCCAGCGCGGTGAGCAGGGCGGGTTCCACCAGGCACTCCCCGTCGCTTTCGGGGAGGCGGCCGGAGCGGAGGTTGGGCTGGTTGATGCCCTGCTCCGAGAGGGAGTGGAGCTTGACGATGAGGTCGTTTTCCGGCTGGTGGATCAGGGCGTCCACCGTGTAGGCCCCCTCGGCCTTTTCCACTCCCTCCTGGGAGGAGAGAACGGCCACATCCTCATCGGTGAGTCCCAGGGTGGACAGGACCCGCAGGTCCATCAGGCCCAGCCGGTCATAGTAGGCATCGGCAGTGTATTCCATGTCGGGGGCGGTGGTGCGCAGTCCGGCCAGAAAAGCCACCGCCAGCGCCGACAGCAGGAACAGGGAGAGAAAGCGGCTCAGAGTATGGCGCACCTCCCGCACAGCGTCGGTGATCATGCGGTTTTTCACGCTCCGGTCCCCCTCCTTTCAGGCAAAGCGTCTTTCCGGAACATGGGGCGCTACCATTCGATCTGTTCCACCGGAGTGGGGCTGGGATTGCGCTCCACCCGGTCCACCCGGCCGTTTTTGATGTGGATGACCCGGTCGGCCATGGGGGTGATGGCGGTATTGTGGGTGATGACCACCACCGTCATGCCCTGCTCCCGGCAGGTGTCCTGCAGGAGTTTAAGGATGGCCTTGCCGGTGACATAGTCCAGCGCGCCGGTGGGCTCGTCGCACAGGAGGAGCTTGGGGTTCTTGGCCAGGGCCCGGGCGATGGCCACCCGCTGCTGCTCGCCGCCGGAGAGCTGGGCGGGGAAGTTGCCCATCCGCTCCCCCAGGCCCACGTGACGCAGCACCTCGGCGGCGTCCAGCGGGTCCTTGCAGATCTGGGCGGCGAGCTCCACGTTCTCCAGGGCGGTCAGGTTCTGGACCAGGTTGTAGAACTGAAAGACAAAGCCGATATCATACCGGCGGTAGGTGGTGAGCTGCTTCTGGCTGTACCGGCTGACCTGGCTGCCGTCCACCAGGATGGTGCCGCCGTCGCAGGCGTCCATGCCGCCCAGAATGTTGAGTACGGTGGTCTTGCCCGCGCCCGAGGGGCCCACGATGACGGCGAACTCCCCCTTCTCAATGTCAAAGGTAATATCGTCGGCAGCGGTGATGGTCACCTCGCCCATCTGATAGCGCTTGACCACATGCTCCAGTGAGATATAGGACATGAAAACCCTCCTGTCGGTTAAAAAACAGGTGTTGAATAAAATACGCAGACCGATTATAGTCTATTATAGGAAAACAGAAAGCGGGACGCAAGAAACAGTTTGGGCGGGCCGCGTCTGAAAACAGACAGATGAGGAGAGCGTGTTGAATAATGAACAAAACAGGGGAACCGAAACCGGAACGTGAGGACCGCCGGGTACGCAAGACCCGCCGGCAGCTCTCCGAGGCGCTGACCGGGCTGCTGCGGGAGAAGAAGATCAGCGAGATCACGGTGAAGGAGCTGGCCCAGCGGGCCGACGTGAACCGGGGGACCTTCTACAGCCATTACCGGGATATCTACGACATGCTGGAGCGCATCGAAAACGAGCTGCTGGAGGAACTCTCCGCAGTGATGGACGCCTACGGCACCGCGGAGCTGCGGGGCGGACTGCGGCCCATCATGGGGGACGTGTTCCGCTTCATCCGGAAGAACGCGGGCATCTGCGCCGCCCTGCTGGAGAGCCGGACGGACGACCGCTTTTTCCAGCGGCTCAGGGAGCTCATCTATACAAAATGTCTGAAAGAGTGGCAGGGGATCTATCCAATTGGTGATATGTCGGGCAGAAATTACGCGCTGGATTTTCTGGTGGGGGGCATGGTGGCCATCGTACAGACCTGGGCGGTGCGGGGCTTTGCCGAGAGCCCGGAGGAAATGGCCGCCCTGACGGAGAAATTGATCCTGCACGGCATTGGAAACGACAACTGGTAGAAAAAACAGGCGCGTGGTTTTGACCACGCGCCTGTTTTCATGCGTTGGGCGGGGAGGAGTGATGTCAGCGGGTGGCCTGCACCGCGTTCCAGAGGTCATAGCTGTCCCAGGCGGGGATATTGCCCAGCCGCCAGATGGATACGCCTGTGACGCCGAACATCCTGGCCAGCTGGATCTTGTCGGCCACGCTCTGCCCGTTCTCGAACCAGACCTTGTAGCGGCTGCCCGCCTCGTCGGTGTAGACGGCGTAGGGATTGCGGTACTCCTGGCTGTAGGTGACCACAGTATCGCTCTGGGCCAGGCGGCGGCTTAGGGTCTCAATGGAGGGACGGTAGAACTGGTCGTCCAGCAGCAGTCCGTTTTCGTCGATCCTGAAGCCGGTGGTGTCCATGGACAGGGCCAGGGCGATCTTGGAGCGGTCGGCCACGCCGGTGTCCGGGTCGGTGATCTCAGTCAGGGCGTCGTAGATCCTGGCGAAGGGAGTGACGGGGCAGTCGGTGCGGGCGGTGCCCACATAGGAGGCCGGGATGGAGGACCAGCGGTAGTCGTGGGCCATGAGGATGACCTTGTCGCAGCTCTCGCCCAGGGCACGGAAGTCGTACCCGGTGTACCAGGGGCCGGGCTGCACGCAGACATAGAGGGATTTGTCCGCGGGCAGGGCGGCGCGGAGCTCCCGGATAAAAGCGGTGTAGTTTGCCTTCAGGGAGGATTTGAGCCCCTCAAAGTCCATGGTCAGGCCGGAGTAGTCCTCCGCCGCCGCGGTAAGGGCGGCGATGGCCCGGGCCCGGCTCTCCGCATTGGCGGTGATCTTCCCTACAGTGGAGGCCAAAGGATCGGAGGCGTCTGCCCCCGAGGCAAAGACACACAGGTTATAGGGGGTGCCGTTGCGCTGGAAGTAGCCGGTGGCGGCGGTGGGATCCTGGGGGACGGCCCAGCTGTTCCCGTTCTCCTTTGTGGTGTTGAGCCGGGGACCGGAGGCGTCGTCATACTCCATCCGGGCCCAGCCCAGGGAGACGGCGTCCATGTCCCGGGTCAGATTGATCTGGCTGTAGGAGGAGACGGCGTAGAACCCGTGGAGCCAGTCGGTGGATGCGGCATAGCGCTCATAGACCTGCACCAGCATGGTGGCCGCTTCGGCCCGGGTGGCCGAGAGGGCGGGCTTGAAGAGGAGCTTGTCCCCCTCACGGATACCGCTGACCATGCCGATCTGGTAGGCCAGGGCGATGTAGCCGGCATTGCGCGTCACGTCGGAGAAGGGAACCCGGGAGGCGGACAGGGATTCGGCCAGGGTCTGGTAGCCCAGGGCCCGCACCAGCATCACCGCCATCTCCTCCCGGCTGATGGGGTCGTCCGGGCGGAAGGGGCCGCCGGCGTCGGTCACGCCGTGGGCACGGGCGGCCTCCACATAGCCGTAGGCCCAGTGGGAGGAGGAACAGTCGATAAAGGAGGGGGAGCCGTCCTTCACCGGCGCCCAGTCCAGCATCTGGCACAGGATGGTGACGAAGGACGCCCGATTGAGATAATCGCCCACGCCGAAGCGGCCGTCCGGATAGCCCACCATCAGGCCGTATCGGGACGCCTTTTCAATGACGGGCCCGGCCCAGTGGCCGGCGGTGTCGCTGTAGGCCATGGCGGGGACGGAGAGGGACAGCGAGAGGACGGCCGCCAGCAGGGCGGCGGTAAGACGGTGCTTCATGAGAACCTCCTTTGAGAGCAGGAATACATTGGAATATCTTTATTGTATCAGGGCCGGGCCGGAAAAACAATGGCAGGAGGGGGTAGACATAAAAATTTAAGAATTGGAACAGAAAATTTTGGGAAGGGGATGACGGGGCGGCTTTTTTCTGATATGATATATATGACGTAAAATTCCCTGTGGGGAGATACAGAAAAAGACAGAGGATGGTAGACTGCCATGAAACTGCTGGAAGAGCGTATCCGCAAGGACGGGAAGATCCGCGGCACCGAGGTGCTGAAGGTGGACCGTTTTTTGAACCATCAGATGGACATCGGTCTCATCAATGAGATCGGAAAGGAGTTCCACCGCCTGTTTCAGGACTGCGGGGTCAACAAGATCCTGACCATCGAGGCCTCCGGCATCGGCATTGCCTGCATTACGGCCCAGTCCTTCAACGTGCCGGTGATCTTTGCCAAGAAGAACAAGACTAAAAACATCGCCGGCGACGTATATACCTCTAAGGTCGAATCCTTTACCCACGGCAAGGTGTACGACATCATCGTGTCCAAGGAATTTCTGGGCCCCGGGGACCGGGTGCTCCTCATCGACGACTTTCTGGCCAACGGCAGCGCCCTGCAGGGCCTGATCAACCTGGTGCGGGATGCGGGCGCCACCCTGGTGGGCGCGGGCATCTGCGTGGAGAAGGCATTCCAGCCCGGCGGCGATCTGATCCGCTCCATGGGCGTGCGGGTGGAGTCCCTGGCCCGGGTCAAATCCATGGACGAGGCCACCAATACCATCGAATTCTGCGAATGAGCCCCACGAGGACTATCACGGCAAGCGCCGTTTTAGTAGAAGAACAGGAAACTCTTGCAGACCAAATTTGAAAAGGAGGAACTTACAATGAAGAAACGCATTCTGGCCATGCTCCTGGCGGGCACTATGGTGTTCGGCCTGGCCGCCTGCGGCGGCGGAGACGACAAGAAGCCGGAGGCCAGCAATCCCCCTGCCGCGGCCGGCGTCGCCAAGGAGGACCTGAAGGTGGGCTTCGTCCACATCGGCGACGAGGGCGATATGGGCTATACCTATAACATGGTGCTGGGCGTCAAGGAGATGCAGAAGAACCTGGGCCTGTCCGACGATCAGATCATCACCAAGTACAATGTCACTGAGGACGAGAAGTGCGCCGACGCCCTCAACGAGCTGGTGGACGCCGGCTGCCAGATCGTTTTCGCCACCAGCTTCGGCTTCGGCGACTATGTGACCGCCGCCGCCCGTGAGAATCCCGAGGTCCAGTTCTGCCACGCCACCGGCTTCCAGGCCCATGAGGCCGGCCTGGACAACCTGCATAACTGCTTTGCCAGCATTTACGAGGGCCGTTATCTGGCCGGTATCGCCGCCGGCATGAAGGCCAAGGAGATGGGCAACCCCAAGCTGGGCTATGTGGGAGCCTACCCCTTCGCTGAGGTCATCTCGGGCTACACCGCCTTCTATCTGGGCGCCAAGAGCGTCTATCCCGACGTGACCATGGACGTCATTTACACCAACACCTGGAATGACGCCAACCTGGAGAGCCAGACTGCCGAGGCCCTCATCAACCGAGGCTGCGGCGTGGTGAGCCAGCACTCCGACTCCACCGGTCCCGCCACCATGGCTGAGAAGATGGGCAAGTTCCAGGTGGGCTACAACGCCGACATGATCTCCGCCGCCCCCGGCGCCTCCCTCATCTCCACCCGCATCGACTGGGGCATCTACTTCACCGAGGCCGTGCAGGCCGTGCTGGACGGCACCGAGATCCCCATGGACTGGTCCAAGGGCTATGCTGACGGCGCCGTGCTGATGACCGCGCTGAACGAGGACATCGCCGCCGAGGGCACCAAGGAGGCCATCGAGGCCGCCGAGGCCGGCATCAAGGACGGCTCCCAGCAGGTCTTTGCCGGTCCTCTCAAGGGCGTCAACTCCAACGGCGATACCCTGGAGCTGGCTGAGGGCGAATCCTTTGCCGAGAGCGACGTGGCCGGCGGCAAGACCAGCGCCCCCTATTTCGACTACATCGTGGAGGGCGTGACCGTGGTCTCCGACCAGTGATCTCCCGGCATCCGTAACACAGAAGTGAGCCCGATCACGGGGCCGCGGACCCCCGCGGCCCCGTTTTATATCCCGACCGGGACGGCGCGGCGCGCCGTCCATTCAACGCGAGAGAGGTGAGTATATGGCAAAGGAGTACGCCATTGAGCTGAGGGAGCTGACCAAGACCTTCGGCGAAGTGGTGGCCAACGACAGGGTCTCCCTGTCCCTGGAGAGGGGCGAGATCCTGTCCCTGCTGGGCGAGAACGGCAGCGGCAAGACCACGCTGATGAACATGCTCTCCGGCATCTATTTCCCCGACCACGGCCAGATCCTGGTGAACGGCCGGGAGGTGACCATCCGCTCCCCCAAGGACGCCCATGACCTGGGCATCGGCATGATCCACCAGCACTTCAAGCTGGTGGACGTGCTGACGGCGGCGGAGAACATCATCCTGGGCCTGAAGGGAAAGGGACGGCTGGACCGGAGGGCGGTGGCGGAGGAGATCCGGACCATCAGCCAGAAGTACGGCTTTGAAATCGACCCCAACCAGAAGATCTACGAGATGTCGGTCTCCCAGAAACAGACGGTGGAGATCGTCAAGGTCCTTTACCGGGGGGCGGATATCCTCATCCTGGATGAGCCCACCGCCGTACTGACCCCCCAGGAGACCGACAAGCTCTTCGCCGTGCTGCGCAACATGAAGGCCGACGGCAAGTCCATCATCATCATCACCCACAAGCTCCACGAGGTCATGGCCATCTCCGACAAGGTGGCGGTCCTCCGCAAGGGCAAGTACATCGGAACCGTCAACACCGCCGACACCGATCCCCAGAAGCTCACCGAAATGATGGTGGGCCGCGCGGTGAGTCTGGATATCGAGCGGCCCAAGACCAAGTATCAGGATCTGCGGCTGGAGGTCAAGGGCCTCAACTGCATGAAGGAGGATGGAATCAAGGCCCTTACCGACGTATCCTTCCAGGCCCGGGGCGGCGAGATCCTGGGCATCGCCGGTATCGCCGGCTCGGGACAGAAGGAGCTGCTGGAGTGTGTCGCCGGCCTTCACAGCGTGGAGTCGGGCCACATCTTCTACTATCCGCCCCATCCCAACTCGGATATCGCCGGCCTCCATGTGCCGGTGGACAAAGCGGGGGAGGAGCTGGTGGGCAAGACGCCCACCCAGATCCAGAAGATCGGCGTGTCCCTGGCCTTTGTGCCCGAGGACCGGCTGGGCATGGGCCTGGTGGCCGGCATGGACATGGTGGACAACATGATGCTCAAGACCTATCAGCGGGGTAAGGGCCCGCTGGTGGACCGCAAGCCCCCCAGAGAGCTGGCTCAGAAGCTCATCGAGGAGCTGGAGATCGTCACCCCCGGCGTATCCACGCCGGTGCGCCGGCTCTCCGGCGGAAACGTGCAGAAGGTGCTGGTGGGACGGGAGATCGCCTCCAGCCCCACGGTGCTCATGACCGCCTACCCGGTCCGGGGCCTGGACATCAACTCGGCCTACACCATTTACCACCTGCTCAATGAGCAGAAGAAGCTGGGCGTGGCCGTCATCCTGGTGGGCGAGGACCTGGACGTGCTGCTGGAGCTGTGCGACCGCATCCTGGTGCTCTGCGGCGGACGGGTATCCGGCATCGTGGACGGGGAAACGGCCACCAAGGAAGAGGTGGGTCTGCTGATGACCCGCCTGCCCGGTACGGAAGGGAGCGTGAGCGTATGAGCCAAAAGAACGCGACCCGGGAGCCGGCGGTCCGTCTGGCCAAGCGGAGCGATATTTCCCGGGGCAAGGCGTGGGCCATCCGTGCCGCCGCCGTCCTGCTGGCCCTGGCCACCGGCGGGCTCATCATCCTGCTGCTGGGCCATAACCCGCTGGAGGTCTACGGCACCATGCTCACCGGCGCCCTGGGCAAGCCCCGGGCCGTCCGGGAGACGGTGAAAAAGGCCATCCCCCTGCTGGGAGCGGCCCTGGCCATTGCCCCGGCCTTCAAGATGAAATTCTGGAACATCGGCGCCGAGGGGCAGATCCTGGCGGGCGCCGTGGCCGCCAGCTACTTCGCCCTGTTCTGGTGCGACGGCCTGCCCCGCCCGGTGCTGCTGGTGGTCATGGGTGTGGCGGCAGTGGTCGCCGGCGGACTGTGGGGCCTGCTCCCCGCGGTGTTCAAGGCCCGCTGGGGCACCAACGAGACCCTGTTCACCCTGATGCTCAACTACATCGTGCTGGGCCTGGTGAAGTACCTGCAGAACGGCCCCTGGGGGCCGGGACTCAACACCTCCGGCTATCCCAAGATCCCCATGTTCGGCGGGGCGGCCCTGCTGCCCACGGTGCTGGGCGTCCACATCGGGTGGATCATCGTGCTGGTGCTGACGGCGCTGATGTTCGCCTACCTGAAATACAGCAAGCAGGGCTATGAGATCGCCGTGGTGGGCGAGAGCGTCCGTACCGCCCAGTACGCGGGCATGAACGTGTCCAGGATCATCATGCGTACCATGTTTATTTCCGGCGGCATCGCCGGCCTGGTGGGCTTCCTCCAGGTCTCCGGCGCGTCGGGTACCCTGACGGAGAACACCGCCGGCGGCATCGGCTTCACCGCCATCACCGTGGCCTGGCTGGCCAAGCTCAACTCCTTTGCCATGGTGGTCATCGCCGCCCTGCTGGCGGTGCTGGAGAAGGGCGCCGACGCCATCCAGACCGCCTACAAGATCCCGGCTTCGGCCTCTGAGATGCTCACCGGCGTGATCTTGTTCTTCATGCTGGGGTGCGAGTTCTTCATCCGCTACCGGCTCATTTTCCGGGGAAAGGGGGAGCGGAAGCATGGATAACTTCCAAGTGATCGCCTTTCTGGTGGCGGCGGTGGCCGCCGGCGCGCCCCTGCTTTTCGGCACCCTGGGCGAGATCCTCACTGAGAAGAGCGGCAACCTGAATTTGGGCGTGGAGGGCATGATGTACATGGGCGGCGTGGCCGGTCTGGCCGGAGCCTACTACTACGAGCAGGCGGCGGGGGCCGCGGCCTCCGGTATGACGGCTGCCCTCATCGCCACGGTGTGCGCCTTTTTGTGCGCGGCCTTCGGCGCGCTGGTGTACAGCGTGCTCACCATCACCCTGCGGGCCAACCAGAACGTCACCGGTCTGGCCCTGACCATCTTCGGCACCGGCTTCGGCAATTTCGTGGGCGAGCTGATGAACAACCAGGCCGGAGGCTTTGCCAGCGTGGGGACGGGCACCAAGGCCGTCTTTACCGGCAACACCGCCCTCACCGGCCTTGCCAAGCTCTTTTTCTCCTACAACTATCTGGTGTATGTGGGCGTGGCCCTGGCGGTGGCGCTCATGTGGTTCCTGGGCCGCAGCCGGACCGGACTGAACCTGCGCTCGGTGGGCGAGAATCCCGGCACCGCCGACGCCGCCGGCATCAGCGTCACGGCCTATCAGTACGCGGCCACCTGCCTGGGCGGCGGCATCTGCGGCCTGGGCGGCATGTACATCGTCATGGCCCAGTTCAACGGTGTCTGGCAGCACAACTGCATCAGCGGCAAGGGCTGGATCGCCGTGGCCCTGGTCATCTTCGCCACCTGGAGCCCGGCCCGGGCCCTGGTGGGCAGCCTGGTGTTCGGCGCGCTGTCTATCCTGCGGTTCTATGTGCCCTTCGGCGGCACGGCCTTCGGCCCCATCTACGATACCGTGCCCTATATCGCCACGGTGCTGGTGCTCATCGCCGTCAGCATCCGGCAGAAGCGGGAAAGCCAGCCTCCCGCCCATCTGGGCGTGGCCTACTTCCGGGAGGAGCGCTGAGACAACAAAAAGCAGGAGGAGCGGAAAACCGCTCCTCCTGCTTTTTTGCTGACCGGGAACTGAAAAGGTCCATACATAGCAAAACCGGACGCCTGCTCCTGACGTCCGGTCCTGCATAGGAAAGAGGATACAATGAAATGAAAAGAAACTGTCTCTTGCGAGTATTATAATACCCGAGAGTTGTTAACAAATAAAACGAAAGGTGTTACAAGAGTTTTAAATTTTTCGCGTTTTATGTCAAGTTTTCGTGAAGGATATGGTGGGCGGTTGAGCTGAGACGTGGGGCGGAAAAAAGACAGATACCGGCGATGTTTTTCACACCGCCGGTATCCGCCAGATGGAGGATGAAAGAAAAAGAAACGGCCTGCTTGCTGAGTATTATGTTACCGGGTATTTGTGAAGAAAGAAAGCAAATTTATTACAAAAGAATAAACAATTCAATCCCCAACCTCCCGGCGGCCCTCCCTGGCCGCGCGCCGCTTTTCCCGCAGACGCTGAAAGAACTCCTGGAGCAGGGCGGCGCACTCCTCTTCCAGAAGGCCGCGGTGGACCTGAGGGTGGTGATTGAAGGGCTGGGCAAACAGGTCCAGCACGGAGCCGCAGCACCCGGCCTTTGGATCATCGGCGCCGTACCAGACCTGGGGGATGCGGGCGTTGATGATGGCGCCGGCACACATGGGGCAGGGCTCCAGGGTCACATAGAGCGCAGCCTTGTGCAGCCGCCAGCCCCCCAGGACGGCGTTGGCCTGCCGGATGGCCTCCAGCTCGGCGTGGCCCAGGGCGTCCCTGGCGGTCTCCCGGCGGTTGCGGCCCTGGCCTACGATGCGTCCGTCCTCCCAGACCACCACGCAGCCCACCGGGACCTCTCCCTCCTCCATGGCCTCCCGGGCCAGCTCCAGGGCCCGGCGCATATAGTCCTCGTGGGTCATGGGGCCTCTCCTCCTTGTTTCGTAATGCGGTTGAAAAGGAGCATTTGCCCCTTTTGAACTCCTTTGATTCTACCAGCATACCCTGTTTCGGGACGGCATGCAAGAGAAACACAAAAAGTAGAGTGGTGAGTTTAAAAAAGATGGCATATTGAGCCGCAATCTGCTATAATATACCGATAAGTAAAATCAATATAGCGGGGGATCTGGATTGATAGAGATTTTTCTGATCGCGGTCAGCCTGGCGCTGGACGCCTTTGCGGTATCGGTATCCAGCGGCATTTCGGTGCCGGGCTTTGGATGGAAGCACGCGGTAAAGATGGGGCTCTATTTTGGCGGATTCCAGTTTGCCATGCCTCTCATCGGCTGGTTTTTGGGCAGCAGCGTCAGCGCGTACATAGAAGCGGTGGATCATTGGATCGCCTTTGGCCTGCTGGCCTTCATCGGCGGCCGGATGGTGGTGGGCGCCTGGGGCAAGGACTCCTGCCAGCGGGAGGAGGGCCCCGCCGAGCTGACGGCCAGACGGCTGACGGTACTGGCTGTGGCCACCAGCATCGACGCGCTGGCGGTGGGAGTGTCCATGGCCTTCATGGTCACGGATGTAAACATTCTGTTCTCCGCCTGCGTCATCGGCGTGGTGGCCTTCGTCCTGTCAGTGGTGGGCGGTCTGGCCGGCCGCCGGCTGGGCTGCCTGTTTCAGAAGCGGGCTGAGCTGGTGGGCGGACTGGTGCTCATCGGCATCGGAGCGAAGATCCTCATTGAGCACCTCATGGGAGGATAATATGAGCCTTTGGAGCGACCTTCATCTGGATATGGACCGCCACCGGGCGGTGACCCTGGTGGGCGGCGGAGGAAAGACCACCACCATGTACGCCCTGGCCCACGAGGCCAGGGAGGCGGGGCGGACCGTCATCGTTACCACCAGCACCCATATCATGCCCCATCCCCGGCTCTTTCTCACCGACGACCCGGAGCCGGGCCATCTGCGGGAATGCCTGGACAGGCATGGCGTCATCACCCTGGGTACGCTGGGCCGGGCGGACAAGCTGTGCGGCACCGGGGAGATCGGGGTGTGCAAAACCGTGGCCGACATTGTCCTCATTGAGGGGGACGGGGCGCGGATCAAGCCCCTGAAGGTACCGGCGGAGCATGAGCCGGTGATCCCGCCGGAGAGCGACGCGGTGCTGGCCCTGGCGGGCATGGACGCGCTGGACAGGCCCATCGGCGAGATCTGCCACCGGCCCGAGCGGGTGGCCGCTTTTCTGAACAAACCTCTGGACGCGCCGGTCACCGAGGAGGATTATATCCGCATATTATCCAGTCCGGCGGGGAGCCGGAAAAGCGTGGCGGAGGGCATGGACTACCGCTGCATTCTCAACAAGACGGATACCTCCGACCTGCGTAGGCGGGCGGAGGTCATCGCCGCCGGCCTCAGCCGGCTGGGCATTCTGACGCTGATCCAGCGTTACAGCGAAAAGGAGCGGGGAGGACTATGCTGGTTCTGATCAAGGGCGCGGGAGATCTGGCCACGGGAGTGGCCTACCGCCTGTACCGGGCGGGGATGAAGATCGTGATGACCGATATCGCGCAGCCCACGGCGGTGCGGCGGACGGTGGCCTTCTGCCAGTGTATCTACGACGGCACGACCGTGGTAGAGGGGGTGACGGCCCGCCGGGTGGACACCCCGGAGCAGGCCATGACCTGTGTGGAGCGGGGAGAGATCCCGGTGCTGGTGGACCCGGAGGCGGCCATCCGCACCCAGCTCCCCTTTGACGCCGAGGTGGATGCCATCCTGGCCAAGTATAATGTGAACACGAAGATCGATGACGCGCCCATCGTGCTGGCTATGGGCCCCGGCTTTACCGCCGGGGTGGACTGCCACGCCGTCATCGAGACCAAGCGGGGCCACTATCTGGGCCGTGTCATCGAGGAGGGGAGCGCCATCCCCAACACCGGTGTGCCCGGCGACATTGGCGGGTACACCACAGAGCGGATCATCCGGGCCTGCCGGGATGGCGTATTCCACCCGGTGGCCGCCATCGGCGACACGGTGAGCAAGGGGGACGTGGTAGCCAGGGTGGACGATGAGCCGGTCTATGCCCTGATGCCGGGCACCGTCCGGGGCATGCTGCCCGATGGGCTCCATGTGACGCAGGGGATGAAATCCGGGGATATCGACCCCCGCTGCGCCTATGACCACTGCTTTACCATCTCGGACAAGGCCAGGGCCATCGGCGGCGGCGTGCTGGAGGGCCTGCTCTATTTCCGCCGGAAAAACGGCGGAAACATGATTTAACGGGGTGCACAGGGCGCCCCGCAGCAAAGAGGAGAACAAGAAATGGAACGACTGATTTTGTGCGGCGGCGGCCACGTGTCGCTGGAGGTGGCCTATATGGCCAGCCATCTGGAGTTCGATATCGTGGTTATCGACGACCGCCCGGAATTTGCCAATGAGGAGCGATTCTCCATGGCTTCCCAGGTCCTGTGCATGCCCTTCCTGGACGCCCTGGACCAGTTGGGCAGCCGGGAGGATGACTATTATGTGATCCTGACCCGGGGCCACGCCTTTGACAGCGACTGTCTGGCCAAGGTGCTTCAGGGCGACTACGCCTATGTGGGCATGATCGGCAGCCGCATCAAGGTGGCCGCCGTGATGAAGCGGATGCGGGAGGAGGGCTATCCGGCCAACGTGCTGGCCGGCGTCCACTCTCCGGTGGGGCTGCAGATCGGCGCCCAGACCCCGGCGGAGATCGCCGTGTCCATCCTGGGCGAGATCATCCAGGAACGGGCCAGAAAGGGCCCCGGCACCCCGCCGCCCCCCGGCGAAAAGGGTGTGCTGTGCACCATCACCCGCAAGAGCGGTTCCGCCCCCCGGGGAGAGGGAACGTGGATGCTGGTGCGGCCCGACGGGAAGTGCGTGGGCACCATCGGCGGCGGCGCAGTGGAATACCAGGCCAAGCTGGATGCCCTGGAGATGATCAAAAACGGCGCGGAGCGCGACCACAGGCTCTATGACCTCTCCCACGCGGCGGCGGAACTGGGCATGGTCTGCGGCGGCAAGATCGAAGTGGACTTCGTCAACCGGAAGTAAGGGGGAGCCATGAAGGAGATCGTGATGTTCGTGCAGCAGGGCTGCCCCCACTGCAAACGGGCCTTCAAGTGGCAGGAGGTTCTGACCGAAAAATTCCATCCGGAGTGGCGGGATGTGCCTGTCCGGGTGGTGGACGAGCTGGAGGAGAAGGAATACGCCGACTCCTTCGACTACTACTATGTGCCCTCCTACTATGTGGACGGCGTGAAGGTCCATGAGGGGCCGGTGACGCAGCAGGATGTGGAGCGGGTCTTTGCGCTTGCTCTGGCGGAATAGGAATGGAAGAAACGGCGGGGGGGGGGGGGGGGGGGGGGCGGGCGGGGGGGGGGTGTTTGTGGGGGGGTGTTTGTGTGTTTTCCCCCACCTCCCCCCCGCCCCGCACTCCCAGC
>NZ_JBQHUB010000028.1:0-36175 GCF_052065415.1 Pseudoflavonifractor sp. HCP28S3_F10
CGGGTTGGTGTTCCCCGTTTTTTTAAATCTGTAGTTCTGGCTATGGGCTTTACCCCCGCCTATTCCCGTTACTCAAAATAGTGGCGCGGGGGTTTGGAGCCCCCGGGCCTCAGCTTGTCGAAAAAACCAGACAAGGCGCTTTTATTGATCAGATCATATCATCGGACAGGTCATCCGGCTTACCAGATAATAACTTTGCACTCTTTTCGGAATCTTCGAACTGGGTTTTGATTTCTTCATTTATAGCGGCGTTCATTACGGGAATAACCTTCAAATCCTCTTCCTCTACAGAGATTTCAGCAACATCATCTTTTTCTCCACACTGTGGAAAGTTTACAAGCCAAGTACTATTTGAGTTATCGTCAAGGCAAATCCAACCTTGCATACCTTTATGGACACCGTGCTTCGTGTATTTTTCTTTTTCTGCCATTAATTCAACGCAATCCAGCATCAGACATTCTTCGCAATGGGTTTTGCCTTAAATTAAAAAACGGCGAGTTCTTCAAGAACTCGCCGCTGCAGCATTTTATTTCCGGTCTGCGCGGTCTCTTATCCGTTGTCCTTATGGGTCACCCGGTGGCGGGTGCCGTCCGGCTCCACAATATAGGTCCGCTCCAGCTGGCCCACCAGATTGGCCCGCACCGAGGCGATATACTCCCGGCGCAGCACGTCCCGCTCGGCCGTCTCCTCCGCCGTCAGTCCCTCGGGTGTCTTGGCCTTTCTGGCCAGGGCGTTGATGCGGTCGATCTTTTCCTGTGTGATATACAAGGCTGTTCCTCCTCTATTTTTCCCGCCGCTGGCCGTCATCCCGGCTGCGCTCAAAAATCAGGTCGATGACCTGGAGCTGACCGCCGCCCCGCTGCACCACCGGGAGGTATCCGGCGTACCGCCAGCCCCGGGCCGCCCGCGCCGCGATGATCTCCCGGTGGCCGGCGGTCTCGGTGGTGATGCCGGTGAACAGGTTGTATCCCGCGCCGTAATCCAGCTCCAGCTCCTCAAATTCATACTCCAGCATGGCGTCTCCTCCTTACAGGCAGCGCTCCAGCTCCACCATGACCCGTCCCTTTTTGGACAGGCCCCCCAGCTTTTTCACCTTACACTTGCCCAGGCCCCGGCAGGAGATGGTATCCCCCTCCTCCACCGTCCGGTCGGGCTTGACGCACTCCCGGTAGTTGAGCTGGACCCGGCCCGACGAGATCAGGTCGGCGGCCCTGCTCCGGGAGAGGGAAAAGGCCGAGGCCGCCACCGCGTCCAGCCGGGGGGTGGCCACCGTGTCCCGGATGGTCCTGACCCGCACCTCCGGCGGCTCCAGCCGGTCCAGAGGGATGGGGGAGACCTTCAGCCGGGCCCGGCCGGCGCTGTCCAGGTTGAGGAGAAGGTAGTCCTCCAGCTCCCGCAGGATCACCAGGTCGCAGGAATCCCCCCGCACCAGCAGGTCGCCCACCTTTTCCCGGGTGATGCCCTGGCCCAGGATGGCCCCCAGGAAGTCCCGGTGGGTCAGGCCCGCGTCGGCGGGATAGGCGCACCGCAGGGCGGACACCGGTCCCTCCTCCGCCGCCAGGGCAAGAAAGTCCTCCTCCTCCTGCCAGTCGGGGAGAAAGACGCAGATGGTCCGCTCCGCCCCCTCGTATCCGCCGAAGAACAGATGCCGCGGGTGGCCGGAGGCGGCGATCAGGTTTTCCACATTGGCCCGCTCCCCGGGGGATAAAAAGCCGGTGAAGGCCGGGATGTTCTTCCTCCGGGCCGTCTCCAGCTTGTCCAGCGCCCGGGCCAGAAGGAGCCGCTCCTCCTCGTCCCGGGCCAGCTTGTTGAGCAATTCCGTCTTGGTCATGGCGTTTCCCCGTCCCGCAGTTCCAGCTCCACCGGGCAGTGGTCGCTGCCCATGACCTGGGAGAGGATTCTGCTGTCGGCCACCCGCTCTCTCAGGCGGTCGGAGACAATGAAATAGTCGATCCTCCACCCGGCGTTGTTGTCCCGGGCGTGGTACATATAGGACCACCAGGAGTAGGCCCCCGTCACGTCGGGATAGAGCCAGCGGAAGGTATCGGTAAAGCCGGAAGAGAGGAGCTCGGTCATCTTGGCCCGCTCCTCGTCGGAGAAGCCGGCGTTGCCCCGGTTGGACTTGGGGTTCTTCAGGTCGATCTCCTGATGAGCCACGTTCAGATCCCCGCAGAGGATCACCGGCTTTTTGCCGTCCAACCCCTTCAGATAGGCGCGGAATTCATCTTCCCACTCCATCCGGTAGCCCAGGCGGGTCAGGCCCCGCTGGGCGTTGGGGGTGTAGCAGCAGACCAGGAAAAAGTCCTCATACTCGGCGGTAATGACCCGTCCCTCGGTATCGTGCTCCGCCATGCCGATGCCGAAGGTGACCTGCAGCGGCTCCCGCCGGGTGAAGAGGGCGGTGCCGGAATAGCCCTTCTTCTCGGCGGAGTTCCAGTACTGCCGGTAGCCGGGCAGGTCCAGCTCGATCTGGTGGGGCTGGAGCTTGGTCTCCTGCAGGCAGACCACGTCGGCGTCCGCCTCCCGGAAAAAGTCCAGGAAGCCCTTGCCCACGCAGGCCCGCAGGCCGTTCACATTCCAGGAGATCAGCTTCAATCCGCGTCCCCGTCCTCTCTCAGCTCCCGGACCAGATGGGGCACAAAGCCCGCCATCAGGGGGATATAGGTGGCGATAAAGGCCGCGCCCGCCCCCAGGGCAGCCCACTTCCGGCGCCTGCGGGGGACGCACAGGCCCAGCAGCACGCCGATGGCGCACAGGCAGACCTTTACCAGGGACACATCCTTCCAGGTCATGCGTTGAACGTAGGAATCCGCGATGGCAAACAGCTTTTTCATCTGGCTCCCTCCAGTCTCAGCAGTTTTTCCTTGATCTCCAGCCCCCCGGCGTAGCCGGTGAGGGCGCCGCCGCTGCCCACCACCCGGTGGCAGGGGACGATGATGGGAATGGGGTTGTTGTGGTTGGCCTGGCCCACGGCCCGGGCGGCTTTGGGCCGTCCCACCCGCCGGGCCAGCTCCCCGTAGGAGACGGTCCCGCCGTAGGGGACCTTCCGCAGCTCCTCCCACACCTGGCGCTGGAACTGAGTTCCGGCGGGGGAGAGGGGCAGGTTGAATTCCCGCAGCTCCCCGGCCAGATAGGCCAGCAGCTGCCGCCGGGCCTCGGCCAGCAGGGGGGTCTCGCGGCACATGATGCGGGGCACGGGGGCGCCGGGGAGGTAGACCCGCTCTATCGCGCCGCTCTCGCCGGCGCTGGCTCCCATCCAGCCCAGCGGGGAGTCAAAAAGGATCAGATCCATATCAGTATCTCCGCATGACAGCCACCACCTTGCCGATGATCTGGGCAAAGGTGCCGTCAATGGGCTCGTAATCCGGGTTCTCGGGCATGAGCCAGACCCTGCCGTCCTTCCGGCGGAGGGTCTTGACCGTGGCCTCGTCCTCAAAGAGGGCCACCACGATCTCGCCGTTATGGCACTCCTGCTGCCGGTGGACCACCACCAGGTCCCCGGGCAGGATGCCGGCCCCCAGCATGGATTCTCCCCGGACCTTCAGCGCGAAATACTCCCCGGTCCTGCCGTTGGTCTCAAATACCAGATAGTCCTCGATGCACTCCTGCGCCAGGATGGGAGAACCGGCAGCCACATTGCCCACGATGGGGATGCGGTCGGGCCGGGCGTCCAGCTCCTCCATCACGGGGCCGCCCGCCTCCGGGCCCCCCACTACGGTGATGGCCCGGGTCTTGCCCTCGGCCTTGGCGATATACCCGGCCGACTCCAGCCCCTTCAGGTGGAAATGGACGGTGGACGGGGACTTGAGGCCCACATGCTCCCCGATCTCCCGCACGGAGGGGGGATAGCCGTGGTCCGCCTGGAATGAAATGATAAAATCATAGATCTGCTGCTGCTTGGGGGAAATGGCCTTCATGGCGGCTCCCTCCTTCGGTTATGTATACTTTATATTATCATAGAGAGAACAAAAAAGCAAACGTCCGTTCTAAGGAACGTACGTTGTATTGGTTACAATTTATTTACAAATTTTCAGTTGACTTTCGTTTTATATCCACGTACTATAGATAAGCCCCCTAATTATCAGCGGGCTAATTATTTTCTCTGCTTCAGAAAGAGGTGGATCCGTTTGAAATCAGGCAGACCCCTTCCCGGCATGCTGTTCCATGCCCTGCACCGGGCCCACCACAAGGAGGTGCAGGCCCGGATGAGCGCCGTGGGGCTGGACGATCTGGGCGCGCCGCCCCTGCTTTTCCTTCTCCGCCGCAGGAGCGAGGAGGGCCGCGCCGTCTCCCAGCGGGAGCTGGCCGACGACCTGCACATCTCGCCGGCCACGGCGGCAGTCTCCCTCAAGTCCCTGGAGCGGGGCGGCTACGTGGAAAAGCACCCGGATCCGGAGGACCAGCGCTGCAAGCGGGTGACCATCACGCCCAAGGGCATCCGCGCCGTGGAGCAGTGCTTCACCATCTTCAATCAGGTGGACGAGCTGATGTTCGCCGGTTTCTCCAGAGAGGAGTACCGGCAGCTCAACCAGTACCACCAGCGGATGCTCCGCAACCTGTGGGGGCCCGGCCACGGCCTGCCCGACGACCTTTTCGATGAAAGGATGGAACAAGACCCATGCTCAAAAAACTAGCGTCCTATCTTGGGGAATACAGGAAGTACGCCATTCTGGCGCCTTTGCTGGTCATTCTTGAGGTGGCCTGCGAGCTGGCGCTGCCCCGCTTCATGGCGGCCATCGTGGATGTGGGCATCGCCTCCGGCGACCTGCCCTACATTTTGAAAATGGGCGGCGCCATGCTGGTGCTGGCCCTGTGCAGCATGCTGTGCGGCATGTTCGCCGCCAAATTTGCCGCCATTGGCGGCCAGGGCTTCGGCGCCAACCTGCGCCGGGGCATCTACAACAAGGTGCAGGAGTTTTCCTTTTCGGACATCGACCGCTTTTCCTCCGCCTCCCTCATCACCCGCATCACCAATGACGTCAACGCCATCCAGATGATGGTGACCATGGGCATGCGCCTGCTCACCCGGGCCCCGGTGATGCTCATCGCCGCCCTTTTCGTGGCGGTCAGCATCAACGCGGAGCTTGCCATGGTGATGCTGGTGGTCATCCCTCTGATGGCCCTGGCCATCGGGCTTTTGATGAAGGCCTGCAACCATCTGTTCCAGGTCATGCAGACCAGGATCGACGCCCTCAACGGCACCATTCAGGAAAATCTGGTGGCCATCCGGGTGGTAAAGGCCTTTGTCCGGGAGGGCTATGAGAAGACCAAGTTCAAGCGCTCCAACGACGAGCTCACCGCCGCCACCCTGCGGGCCGACATGCGCATCATCCTGATGATGCCTGTCATGAGCATCGCCATGAACAGCGCCACCGCCGCCGTGCTCTACCTGGGCGGCAGCAAGGTCCTGAGCGGTGAGATGCTCATCGGCGATCTGTCCTCCTTTATTACCTACATCTTCCAGATCCTGATGAGCGTGATGATGGTGGCCATGAGCCTGCTGCAGCTCTCCCGGGCCATCGCCTGCGCCCGGCGCATCGACGAGGTGCTGGAGACCAAACCTGAGATCGGGGACGGCAGCCTCACCGCCGCGGAGCTCCCCGTCCCCGCGGGCAAGGTGGAGTTCGACCACGTCCACTTCAAATACCAGACCTCCGGCTCCGGGGACGATGTGCTCTCCGACATCACCTTTACCGCCCGGCCCGGCGAGTTTCTGGCCATCGTGGGCGGCACCGGCACGGGCAAATCCAGCCTGGTGAACCTGATCCCCCGGTTCTACGACGTGACCGGCGGCGCGGTCCGGGTGGACGGTGTGGACGTGCGGGATTACCCCCTGGACGAGCTGCGCCGCCGCATCGGCATGGTGCTGCAGAACAACGTGCTCTTCTCGGGCACCATCCGGGAGAACCTGCTCTGGGGCCGGCCGGACGCCACTGAGGAGGAGATGATCCAGGCCGCCAAAAACGCCCAGGCCTACGACTTTATCATGGGTCTGCCCGACGGATTCGACACCCGGATGGACCAGGGCGGCGTCAACGTCTCGGGCGGACAGAAGCAGCGGCTGTGCATCGCCCGGGCCATGCTCCGCCATCCCGCCATCCTCATCCTGGACGACTCCACCTCCGCCGTGGACAGCGCCACCGAGGCCGCCATCCGGCAGTCCTTCAAGGAGAACCTGGCGGGCACCACCGTCATCATCATTGCGCAGCGCATCAGCTCCGTGCAGTACGCCGACCGCATCCTGGTCCTGGACGACGGCCGGGTGGCCGACGCCGGTACCCATGAGGAGCTGATGGCCCGCAGCACCATCTACCAGGAGATCTATCAGTCTCAGCAGGAAGGAGTGGGTCAGTAATGGCAGTCTCTCAAAAAACGGCCCCTCAGGGGCCCGGTCACGGCCCCGGCCACGGCCGGCGGGGCGGCTTTCAAAAGCCCAAGGACCTGAAAAAGACGCTGGGCCGCCTTCTCAGCTACATTGGCCGGAAGAAATGGCCCCTGGTTCTGGTGGGCATCGCTCTGCTGCTGTCAGTGGGCACCAACCTGGCCGGCTCGGTCTTTGTCAACCAGGTCATTATCAATTCCATCACCTACGGCGGATATGCCGGACCCGGGGACCTGGCGCTGGACATCGTCAAGCTGCTTTGTATCTATGCCGTAGGCTGGGTGGCCACCTATGCCCAGTCCGCCATCATGGTCCAGGTGGCCCAGCGGGGGGTGAACCGGCTGCGCCGGGACCTCTTTGACCATCTCCAGTCCCTGCCCCTGAGCTATTTTGACAAGCACACCCACGGCGAGCTGATGAGCCGCTTCACCAACGACGCGGACAACGTGCAGATGGCCCTGGAGCAGAGCGTGGTTTCCCTTTTCTCCAGCCTTCTTATGTTCGTGGGCATCGTGGTGGTGATGCTGGCCGTCAATCCGCTGCTCTTCCTGGTCAGCGTGGTGACCCTGGGCTCCACCTTCGCGGTGTTCAAGGTGTTCGGCGGCCGCAGCCGCAAATATTATCAGAAGCAGCAGGCCGCCCTGGGCGCCGTCAACGGCAATATTCAGGAGACCATCGAGGGCCTGAAGGTGGTCAAAGCCTTCACCCATGAGGAGCAGGCCAAGGAGCTCTTTGCCGGGCTCAACGAGGAGTACCGCCAGGCCGCCACCAGCGCCGGCTTCTACTCCACCGCCGTCATGCCCATCGCCATGAACATCATGAACGTGGGCTACGCCCTCACCGCCGCCTTCGGCGGGGTGCTCTCCATCCTGGCCGGCTTCAAACTGGGCTCCTTCACCCTATTCCTCCAGTTCTGCCGCCAGGTGGGCCAGCCCCTCAACCAGATCTCCCAGCAGCTCACCACCGTGCTCTCCGCCATGGCGGGCGCCGAGCGGATCTTCGAGATCATGGATGAGCCCTGCGAGCCGGACGAGGGCACAGTCACCCTGGTCCCGGCGGAGAAGGACGCCAACGGCAGCCTGTCGGTCCACACCGGCCAGGGCCGCCCCCGCACCTGGGCCTGGAAGGTCCCCCGTACCACTGCCATGGCGCTGGTCCCCGTTCTCATCGGGGAGAAGGACCGGCTCACTGAGCTGGGTCTGGCCGAAGAGGAGGACGGTTCCCTCCGCCTGCTGCCTCCTCATACAGAAAGCGGCAACAGCGTGTGGGTCCGGCTGGAGGAGGACGGCTCTCTTACCCGGGTGACCGACCTGTCCCAGCTGGCCGGTCACGGCTGGGCCTGGAAATACCCCGACGGCAGCGGCCGCGCCACCCTCCACCTGATCCGGGGCTCGGTGCGCAATGTGCCGGGGGAGGATTATTGCCTCACCGAGCTCAGGGGCGCCGTCCGCTTCAACCACGTGGACTTCTCCTATGTGCCGGGCAAGCGCATCCTGAAGGACGTGAGCGTCTACGCCAATCCGGGCCAGAAGATCGCCTTCGTGGGCTCCACCGGCGCGGGCAAGACCACCATTACCAACCTCATCAACCGCTTTTACGAGATCGAGGGCGGCATGATCACCTTTGACGGCATCAACGTCCGCTCCATCCGCAAGGACGACCTCCGCTCGGCCCTGGGCGCGGTGCTCCAGGACACCCACCTCTTTACCGGCACCATCATGGACAACATCCGCTATGGCCGGCTCTCCGCCACCGATGAGGAGTGTGTGGCCGCCGCCAGGACCGCAAATGCCCACTCTTTCATCCGCCGCCTGCCAGACGGGTACAACACCATGGTCACCGGCGACGGCGCCAACCTGTCCCAGGGCCAGCGGCAGCTGCTGGCCATCGCCCGGGCCGCCGTGGCCGACCCCCCGGTGATGATCCTGGACGAGGCCACCTCCTCCATCGACACCCGCACCGAGGCCCTGATCCAGAAGGGCATGGACGCCCTGATGGAGGGCCGCACCGTCTTCGTCATCGCCCACCGCCTGTCCACCGTCCGCAATTCCGACTGCATCGTGGTCATCGAGCACGGCCAGATCGAGGAAAAGGGCTCCCACCAGGAGCTGCTGGAGGAGAAGGGACGCTACTACCAGCTCTACACCGGCCAGTTCCAGCTCTCGTGAGCCTCTGCGGAATCATACTTTTTCCCCGCCGCATGGATCCCGTGCGGCGGGGATCCTTTTTACTTCCGTTTACGATTTTCAAAATTTCAGTTTAATTTTTTAACTTCAGGTAAGAATATGTTTTGCAGCCTGCGTCCCCTGTGTGTTATACTGTGCGTACAAAAAGCAAATCTGCATTTCAAATCTGTGTCCAATCCCTCCTGGAAGTCATATGATTTTGTCCCTATCCATTCTGTCATACAATTTTGGAGGTGATCCCTATGGGAAAATTTGATGGTAAGGTAGTTCTCATCACCGGTGCCGGCCGGGCGGTCCTCAGCGACGGCAAGAGCTGCGGCTCCATTGGTTACGGCATTGCCACCGCATTTGCCAAAGAGGGTGCCAGCATTGTCATCACCGGCCGCAACGTAAAGAAGCTGGAGGCCGCCAAGGAAGAGCTGGAGCGGCTTTACGGCATCAGAGTCCTCACCATTCAGGCCGACGTGGCCTCCGGCAGCGATAATAAGGCCACTGTCCAGCACGTGGTGGACGAGACGATCAAAGCCTTCGGCCGCATTGACACGCTTATCAACAATGCCCAGGCCTCGGCTTCCGGCGTCACTCTGGCTGACCACACGACCGAGCAGTTTGACCTGGCCCTCTATTCGGGCCTTTACGCCGCTTTCTACTATATGCAGGCCTGCTATCCCCACCTGAAGGAAACCCACGGCAGCGTCATCAACTTTGCCTCCGGCGCCGGCCTCTTCGGCAATTACGGCCAGTGCGCCTATGCCGCCGCCAAGGAAGGCATCCGGGGCCTGAGCCGGGTGGCCGCCACGGAGTGGGGTCCCGACGGCATCAATGTCAATGTGATCTGTCCCATTGCCTGGACTGCCCAGCTGGAGAACTTCCGGAATACCTATCCTGACGCCTTCAAGGCTAACGTGAAGATGCCCCCCATGGGCCACTACGGCGACCCCGAGACCGAGATCGGCCGGGTATGCGTCCAGCTTTCCACTCCTGATTTCAAGTATCTCACCGGCGAGACCCTTACCCTGGAGGGCGGTATGGGCCTGCGTCCCTGATCGTTCCCCGTTTCCCTTATCGCTGTATCAAGACCGGCGGCGGATCAGATGATCCGCCGCCGGTTTTTTTACCCGCCGGAGAAAGGAAGTGAGACATTTTGCTCCCGCTCTTCTTGTCTTTGCCTTGAAAATCCGGTATAATAGTTAGGCTCATTTTGTATTTTCACACCGAAAGGACGTCTTTGATATGAAGCTCGGCATTGTGGGCCTTCCCAACGTGGGCAAGTCGACCCTGTTCAACGCCATCACCAACGCCGGCGCCGAGAGCGCCAACTACCCCTTCTGTACCATCGATCCCAACGTGGGCGTGGTGGCTGTGCCCGATTACCGTCTGGACTGGCTGTCCGATTTCTACAAGCCCAAAAAGACCACCCCGGCGGTCATCGAGTTCGTGGACATCGCCGGTCTGGTGAAGGGCGCCAGCCGGGGAGAGGGTCTGGGCAACAAGTTCCTGGCCAACATCCGGGAGACCAATGCCATCGTCCACGTGGTGCGCTGCTTTGACGACGAGAACGTGATCCATGTGGAGGGCTCCACCGACCCGGTGCGGGACATCGGCATCATTGACATCGAGCTCATCATGGCCGATGTGGAGATGGTGGAGCGCCGCATCGACAAGGCCACCAAGGCCGCCAAGGCGGACAAGAAGTTCCTCCACGAGGCCGAGCTCTTCACCGCCCTGCGGGACTGGATGAACGACGGCAACTCCGCCCGCTCCTTTGAGTGCGACGAGGATGACAGGGCCATCATCGCCACCAGCGAGCTTCTCTCCCTCAAGCCCATCATCTACGCCGCCAATCTGGACGAGGACGGCTTTGCCGACTATCAGAACGTGCCCTACTACCAGCAGGTGGCCGAGATTGCCGCCAAGGAGGGGGCCCAGGTCATCCCCGTATGCGCCAAGCTGGAGGCCGAGATTGCCGAGCTGGAGAGCGAGGAGAAGAAGATGTTCCTGGACGATCTGGGCATCGCCGAGTCCGGCCTGGACCGGCTTATCAAGGCCAGCTACGCCCTGCTGGGCCTGATCTCCTTCCTCACCGCCGGCGAGGACGAGTGCCGGGCCTGGACCATCACCCGGGGCACCAAGGCCCCCCAGGCCGCCGGCAAGATTCACACCGACTTTGAGCGGGGCTTTATCCGGGCCGAGGTGGTCAACTTCGAGGACCTGAAGGCCAACGGCACCATGGCCGCCGCCCGGGAGAAGGGCCTGGTCCGGTCCGAGGGCAAAGAGTATGTGATGAACGACGGAGATATTGTGCTCTTCCGCTTCAACGTTTAAATTGTGAAAAAACAGGCGGCACGCAGAGCGTGCCGCCTGTTTTTTACTCTGTCTCCGGCTGTTCCGTCCCCTTGAGCTCAAACTGATTCTTGCGGAAGTCCAGCAGCCCCTCCCGCCGCATTCTGCCCAGCTCCTGGGACAGGGCGCTGCGGTCCACCGCCAGATAGTCGGCCAGTCCCTGCCGATCGAAGGGGATGGAAAAGCAGGCAGAGCCCTGCCGCCGGGCCTGCCAGGACAGGTAGGAGAGCACCTTGGCCCGGGTGGTCCGCTGGGAGATGTGCTCGATCTTCCGGCTGAGCATCCGGTTTTTCCCGGCCAGCACCCGCAGCAGGTTGGCTGCCGCCCGGGCGTGGAAGGGGCAGGCCGACGGACAGGCGGTGAGCAGCCGCTCCGCCTCCAGAAAGAGCACCCGGCTGTCCTCCGCCGCCTGGACGCTGACCCCCAGGGGCTCGTCCCCGCAGGCGTAGGCCTCCCCAAACAGCTCCCCCGGGCCCGCCCGGCCCTGGATGCTCCTGTTTCCCCAGAAATCCTCCCGCAGGATGTGCACTCCACCGGACAGGACCACCCCCATCCGTTTGGTCTTTTCGCCCTCCCGCCAGAGGAAGGCGCCCTTTGGGTAGAAGGCCTCCACCGGTCCAAGACACTCCCACATCTGCTCCAGCTCTTCAGCGGTGATCCCCTGAAACAGGGGACACCCGGTCAGATCCATTTGTTTCATGCGCCCTCCGTTGTTTTTCCAACCGATTTGTCTCACTCAACATAGTATAATCCCCTTGTAAAGTCAAGCAAAACCGGGCGAGTCCGGTATCATACAGGGAGGAATATGACTATGATCCGTAAAATTATCCACATTGACCAGGAAAAATGCAATGGCTGCGGCGCCTGTGCCGCGGCCTGCCACGAGGGGGCCATCGGCATGGTGGACGGCAAGGCCCGCCTGCTGCGGGACGACTACTGCGACGGGCTGGAAGACTGCCTGCCCGCCTGTCCCACCGGGGCCATCACCTTTGTGGAGCGGGAGGCCGCGCCCTATGACGAGGCCGCCGTGCTGGCTGCCAAGGCCGGAAAGGCTCACGAGCGCCACGGCACCCTGCCCTGCGGCTGTCCCGGCTCCCAGGCCAGAGCCCTCCGGCGGGAGGTCAAGCCGGCAGCGGCCCCCACCGCCCCCCAGGAGAGCGAGCTGATGCAGTGGCCGGTGCAGATCAAGCTGGTTCCTGTCCGGGCCCCCTATTTTGACGGCGCCAGGCTGCTGGTGGCCGCCGACTGCACCGCCTACGCCTACGCCCGCTTCCACCAGGATTTTATCCGGGGCCACATCACTCTGGTGGGCTGTCCCAAGCTGGACAGCGTGGATTACAGTGAAAAGCTCACGGAGATCATCGCGCAAAACGATATCAAAAGCGTCACCGTGGTGCGGATGGAGGTGCCCTGCTGCGGCGGGATCGAAGCCGCTGTCCGCAATGCCCTCCAGGCCAGCGGCAAATGCATCCCCTGGCAGGTGGTGACCATCTCCACTCAGGGCACTATCCTGCCCTGAGCCCCGGCGACCGGGCAGGCGGAGCATAATTCCCTTTTTTACCGCATATATCTTTTCATGCAGTAAGAATGCATGGGAGTGGTGCATGTGTGAAAGGGAACATCGAGGAGCGCGCCTGCCAGCTGGCGCTTTACATCATAGAGAATAAGGCCACCGTCCGGAGCGCTGCCCAGAAGTTCGGCATCTCCAAGTCCACCGTCCACAAGGACCTGAGCGAACGGCTTCCCGGCTTCAATCCGCCGCTCTACCAACAGGTAAAGTCCGTGCTGGATGAGAACAAGGCCGAACGGCATATCCGGGGCGGCATCGCCACCCGCAACAAGTACCGCCATCTTCAGGGATAAAGAAACGTGCCGCCGGAGACCGGCGGCACGTTTTCCACATAAACGGGCAGAACGGTGGACTTTATAAAAAGGCCAGCAGCACGCCCACCGCGCAGCAGGCCACGGCGGCAGAGGAGAGCAGATCCATCACCAGGCCCATCTGCTCCCGCCGGGTCATGGGGGCGGGGGACAGCGGGCGGACCTCCTCCGCTCCCTCCGTCTCCTCTCCGTCCGCGCAGACCGCATCCGCCTGCTCCATCCGGCGGCGGTAGGCCTGCAGATCGATGACCTTCTCCCCGCCGGCGGTACAGGGAAGGGAACGGCGGGGAACACGGGTGTAGCAGACGCGGCTGCCGCCGCTGGCCTGTTCCTCCAGCATACCGCAGGTGGTCACATAGCTGGCGTCGATATTCAGATAAGTGGTCTCCATGCCAAAGCCCTCCATTCGCCGTCGTTTCAGGTACATCTCTATCATACCGGCACTGTTGTCCCATAAAACGGACTGTTCTTCTCTGTTCCAGAACTTTTGTTCGAACAGAGTATACAACATATGTTCGATTTTTGCAAGTCTTTTTTTGGGCAGCCGGGAGCATAAAAAAACAGCACGGATCTCTCCGTGCTGTTTTTCAGAGATATAGCGGGAAAGGGCTCCCGGGCTCAGCGGTGCTCGCCCCGGCTGTAGGCCACCACGGTACGGCGGTTGGGCTCGGTGCCCACCGAGTAGGTGGTGATGTCGGGCACGTCCTGAAGGGCGGTGTGGATCACATGGCGCTCATAGGCGTTCATGGGCTCCAGAGTCACGTTGCGGCGGTACTTGACCACCTTGCCGGCCACCTTATGGGCCAGCCGCTCCAGGGACTCCTCCCGCTTGGCCCGGTAGTGTTCGGCGTCCACATGGATGCGCACCCGCTTGGTCAGGCCCCGGTTGACGGCGTACACCGTCAGCTGCTGGATGGCGTCCAGGGTCTCGCCACGGCGGCCGATGAGGGAGCCCAGATTGCTGCCCACCAGTTCCACCTGGTAGTTGCCCATGTCGTCCAGGCTGATCCTGGGGGCGGCCTGGGCGCCCATATGCTCCAGCAGTCCGGTGAGGAAGGTTTCGATCTTCTCCGCCACCGGATCGCCGCTCAGGTCGGCGGAGGTCTGGGGCTGGGGGGCGGGGGCGGCCTTTTCCGCCGCGGGAGCGGGCTTGGGCTGCTGCTTTTTGGGTTCGCTCTTTTTGACTTCCTGCCTGGGGGCCTCGGCCTTGGGCGCGGGAGCGGGCTCCGCCGGGGGGGCGGGGACCTCCTCAGGCTCGTCAGGGGCCTCGTAAGTCACTTTTACTTTGGCGGGGCAGCTGCCGATGCCCAGAAATCCGGACTTGGCGCGCTCCAAAATCTCAACCGAGACCTCGTCCCGGTCCATACCCAGCTTGACCAGGGCCGCTTCGACGGCGGCTTCCTCGGTCTTACCGGTACTCTCGATCCATTTCAGCATCGGTCGTTTCACTCCTTGCTGTCTTCTTCCTCAGATCCCTCTTCCGCCTCGGGCGCAAAGGGGGCCTCGGCTTCAGCCGCTTCTGTTTCCACATTCTGATCCTGAGCGGTGGAAACTTCCGTCTCCTTCACCGGCTCCTCAGTGGGATTCTCCTCCTGCTTGTCCACCGGCTGTTCCGCCTCTGCGGATTTCTTTCTGCCGAACAGTCCCTTCTTCTTGGGCTCCTCGGCAGGGGCATTCTTCTTGGCCTCGGCCCAGTCCAGATCGGGGTCCTGGTAGGCGGTGGGGCCATCGGGGGAGAAGCGGTTGGGGTCATAGGCCCGGCCCCGGGCGTAGGAACGCATGCCCACGCCGCTGACGGCGATGACGGCCGAGTCGCCCTTGGAGTCCTTCTCCATGGCGCTCATCAGTTCCTTTTTCTTCTTGCCCTTGGCGCTCTTGGCCTCTTCGATGCGGCGGGCGCGCTCTTCGGCGGCCTGGCGCTTGCGCTCCTTTTCCTCTTCCTTCTCCTGCTGCTCCCGCTCGGCCTGGATACGGGCGGCCTCCTCATAGTCCTTCTTGAGCATCTTGCCGCAGATGAACTCCTGCACGATGCTCAGCAGGTTCTGGATGATCCAGTAGAGACACAGGGCAGCGGGCATGCTGAAGCCGATCCACAGGGACATGAGGGGCATCATGATGAACATCATCTTCATGGAAGCATTGTCCGCCTGCTGCGCCTGCTGGTTGACGGCGTTGGTCTTCTGGGAGACCCAGGACACCAGGATGCTGGACAGGGCGGAGATCACCGGCAGCAGGAACAGGGCAAAACCGCCGGTCATAGTCCAGAACTTCAGCTTGGGCACCCGGGCCAGGTCAAAAATACCGAGAAAATCAAAATTGATGGCAAAAACCTTGGCTCCCTCACCGGCGGCCGACTGCACGGCGGCCAGGTTCTCCGGCGTAATGAGAGAGGAGAGGTAGAGCTGGTTGTAGCCGGTATTGCGGAATGCCTCGTCCGCGGCCTTGATCCACCCGTTGTCCAGCGCCACCTGGCTCCAGTTGAGGGCTTCGGCGATGGCAGCCAGATTATCCACACCGACATTCATCATGTAGACCAGGGGCTCGCGGATGATGGAATAGAGGGGGATCAGGATGAACAGAGGCAGGAAGGACCAGAGGCACCCGCCCATGGGGTTGACATGCTCCCGCTCATAGAGCTTCTGCACCTCCTGGTTATACCGCTCCTTGTCCTTGCCGTACTGCTTCTGCAGCTTCTGCAGCTGGCCGGACATCAGGTTCATCTGGATCATGCTCTTTTTTCCCTTGAGCTGGAAAGGAAAGAGGATCAGCTTCACCACGATGGCGAAGAAAATCAGGGCAAGGCCATAGCTGCCCGTCAGGCTGTAGAAGGCGTTCAGCACCCATACAAAGGGGGTCAGGATTAATTTCATGAGACTTCCTCCAACGTGATAAGTGTGCGTGGGGAATCGCGCTCAGGGGACCGGATCGTACTGAATGCTCTTCTGCCGGTGGAAGGGATGGCACCGCAGCAGGCGGCGCAGCGCCAGCACGCCTCCCTTCACCGCGCCGTATTTTTCCACCGCCTCCAGCGCGTAGGCCGAGCAGGTGGGGATAAAGCGGCAGCAGGGGGGGCGCAGAGGAGAAATATACTTCCGATAAAACCGGATCAGAGCCAGCAGCAGCGTCTTCATCAGGAGTCCCGCTTCACAAGGCCCAGCTTGTCCATGGTTCGCAGCAGATGCCGCTCCAGCTCCTGATAGGGGGCGAAGGCCGCCCGAACCCGGGCCACCACCACGATATCGTACCCCCGGACCAACTGATCCTCGTGGAGGCGGTATGCCTCCCGCAGGCGGCGGCGGGTGCGGTTGCGAAGCACCGCCTTGCCCACCTTGGTCCCAACGGTCAGGCCCAGGCGGTTGTGGTCCAGCCGGTTCTTCCGGCAGTAGACCGCCACACAGGGCGAAACCGCCGACTTGCCCTTGGCGTAAAGTCGACGGAATTCATGGTTGAATTTCAGTGAGACGGTATCCTTCACAGGTGCTTCCCCTTTGGACAGATTCTGCCGTATGCTACGCAGGGGCGGTGGGATGAACTCCCCCGCCCCTAACTATGACGCTGTACGTTTTGTTTCCCGGAGCGCAAGCCGGCTTCTCTTAGTGAGAGAGGCGGGCGCGGCCCTTGGCGCGGCGGCGAGCCAGCACCTTGCGGCCATTCGCGGTGGCCATGCGCTTGCGGAAGCCGTGCACTTTGGAGCGCTGACGCTTCTTGGGCTGATAGGTACGAACCATTTCCGGTACACCTCCTGTACTCATTCTGGCAGGTTTTTCACCTGCCCGCCACAACGGCCGTACTGCGGCCGCGGTCGTCAAAAAAGGAAAAATGCTTTACATCCACGCAGAACATGGTGCATTCTGTATTATAGCGTATCCGGAAAAGAGCTGTCAACCATATTTTTTGTTCTTTTTCTCCTTCCTTTTTCCACTTTTCCACCTTGTGTCCATATCTTGTGGTATTCTTTCCTGCTCCACACAAACGGCTTATATTTTTTAAAGGTGTAGGCGTTGCTTTAAGTCTGTTTTCTTGGTATAATATACTGTCTATTTACAGAGCGGGACCGGTGCGCCCTTTTTTCGGCTGCGGCGCCCATCCCATGTCAAGAGGTGGTCTTACACATGAATTCTCCAGCCGATGTCTGGGCCAAGGTGCTCTCCCTCATGGAGGCGGACATGACCCCAACCACCATCAATACCTGGTTTGACGACGCAAAGGCGGTCTCCATGGATACCGACCGCTTTGTCCTCCACACCCCATCCAATTTCAAGCGGGACATCATCCTCTCCCGTTACCTTCCCGCCATCAAAAAGGCGCTGCACGAGCTCTTCTCCGCGGATTTTGAAGTGGTCATCCTGGGAGAGGGGGAGCTGGAGCAGTTTTCCGCCGACGCCAGGCCCCCCGCCGACGCGTCCTTCATGCCCGGCACCGAGGACTACACCTTCGAGCGCTTCGTAGTGGGCTCCTCCAACAAATTCGCTCACGCCGCCGCCCTGGCTGTGGCCGAAAATCCGGGCCACAGCTACAACCCCCTCTTTATCTACGGCGAATCCGGCCTGGGCAAGACCCATCTGCTCTATGCCATCGCCCACAAGCTCCACCGCAGCCATCCGGAGTTCCGCATCACCTACAGCAAGGGCGACACCTTCACCATCGAGCTCATCCAGGGCATCCGGGAGGGCCGCAACCAGGAATTCCGGGACAAATACCGCACCACCGACGTGCTGCTGGTGGACGACGTGCAGTTCATCGCCGGCCGCGAATCCTCTCAGGAGGAGATGTTCCACACCTTCAACACCCTGTACGAGGCGGGCAAGCAGATCGTATTCACCGCCGACCGCCCACCCAAGGAGATGCTCCGGCTGGATGACCGGCTCAAGACCCGGTTCGAGTGGGGCCTCCCTGTGGACATCCAGCCCCCCGACTACGAGACCCGGGTGGCCATCATCAAGAACAAGGCCATCCGCCGAGGCATGAACCTGCCCGAGCCCGTTCTGCAGTATATCGCCGACAACATCACCTCCAACGTCCGCCAGATCGAGGGCACCGTCAACAAAATCCTGGCTTTCCAGGAGCTGATGGGGGAGAGCGTGGACGTGGACACCGTCATCCGCGCCGTGCGGGACATGTGCAAGGACAAGGCCGACTTCCTCCCCTCACCCGACGTGATCATCGAAGAGGTCTGCAAATTCTACAACATCGAGAACAGCGCCCTCCGGGGCCAGGGCCGCACCAAGGACACCGCGCTGGCCCGCCAGATTGCCATGTACCAGATCCGCCGGATGACCAACCTGTCCCTGAAGGAGATCGGCAAGGAATTCGACAATCGGGACCACACCACCGTCATGCACTCCATTGACCGGGTGGAAAAGCTCATCAAGAGCAATCCCGAGGTGGCCGAGATCATCAAGGACCTGAACGCCAACATCAACGCCCGGTACGACTGAGTCTCCACCAACGGCCACTCATCCGTGGAAAAGAACGAAAAGCGGACCGGCCCAGCCTTCCACATTTCCACGGACTTTTATCCAGATGTGGAAAACAGGGTGTGGACAAATCCGGCCCCCCTCAGAAGGCTGTAGACAACTCCCCAAATTTCTCCACACCCCCTGTGGACGGGCAAATCTTAGTCCCCCAGGCGAAATTTCCACTTTTCCACATAATTTTCCCCTACTACTACCGCTACTACCCATCTACCTCTCCTTCTCTTTCCCGAGAGACAGGGAGCACCCGAACGGAGGACCACCAAAATGATCAAATTCTCCTGTGAAAAAGCCCTTCTTCAAGCGGCTGTCTCCACCACATCCAGAGCAGTGTCTCCAAAGAGCTCCATCCCGGCACTGGAAGGGATCCTGCTGGAAGCCGATCAGGAACTGAAGCTTACCGGCTATAATCTGGAAACCGGCATCCGCACCGTGGTCCCGGCCGACATCCAGTCCGGCGGCACCCTGGTACTGGGCGCCCGGCTCTTCGGCGAGATCATCCGCAAGCTGCCCGACGACATAGTGGTCTTCACCGCCGAAAACTATATGGTCAACATCAAGTGCGGCATGAGCGAATTCAACATTCTGGGCACCGACCCGGAGGAATTCCCCGAACTGCCCACCGTGGAATATCAGAATTCCTTCCTGATCCCCCAGAATAAGCTCAAAGCCATGATCGGCCAGACCCTGTTCGCCGTCAGCGACAACGAGAGCCGCCCCATCCACACCGGCTCCCTCTTTGAAGTGGATCAGGACGGGCTCAATATCGTATCGGTGGACGGCTACCGCCTGGCCCTGCGGCATGAGGCCATCGGCAAAAAAGAGGGCGCCGAAACCTTCTCCTTCGTGGTCCCCGGTGCCGCCCTGTCGGAAGTGGAAAAAATTTGCTCCGATGTGGAGGAGCCCGCCTCCGTCACCCAGGGCGCCCGCCATGTGATGTTCAAGGTGGGGGAGACCATGCTGGTCTCCCGCCGGCTGGAGGGTGAGTTCCTCTCCTACCGCCAGGCCATCCCCCGCAACAACACCATCAGGGTGGAGGGCGATACCCGCACCCTGCTCGCCTCCATCGACCGCGTTTCCCTCATCATCAGCGACAAGCTGAAAAGCCCCCTCCGCTGCGTTTTTGATGACAATATGCTGAAAATCAGCACCAAAACCGCCATTGGAGACGCTGCCGACCAATGCCCCATCACCGGGGACGGCACCGGGCTGGAGATCGGCTTCAACAACAAGTACCTGATGGACGCCCTGAAGGCCGCCCCCGCCGACCGGGTGCGGCTGGAGCTGACCACCAGCGTGTCCCCCTGTGTCATCCTGCCCGCCGAGGGCGATGAAAACTTTCTGTATATGGTGCTCCCTGTCCGCCTGAAGGCCGGGGAATAAACCGGAGGACGGGAGTGCATAAATATGCATCCCGTCTGGAAAAGGAGTTCTTTATGGAAGCTCAGGAAATCACAATCTCCACGGAATTTATCAAGCTGGAGGCCTTTCTCAAATTTGCCGGCGCCGTCAGTACCGGCGGCGAGGCCAAAAACCTGATCCAGGACAGCCTGGTAAAGGTCAACGGCGAAGTATGCACCATGCGGGGCAAGAAGCTCCGTCCCGGAGACACGGTGGAACTGGGGAGCCGGCGGCTCACCGTCCGATGATCGTCCGCAGTCTGGAGCTGGAGGGCTTCCGCAACTACGACCGCTTCACGGCGGAGTTCGCCCCGGGGGTCAACGTGATCTACGGGGAGAACGCCCAGGGAAAGACCAACCTGCTGGAGGCGGTGGGTTACCTCTCAGGGGCCCGGTCCCACCGGGCCAGGGCCGACCGGGAGCTCATCGGCTTTTCCCGGCAGGAGGCCGCCGTCCGGGCTTCCATCGAAAGCCGGGACCGGGAATTCAACGTGGAGGCCAGGCTCTTCCGGGGCAGACGGCGGGCTCTGACGGCCAACGGCGTCCGCCTCAAGACGGCGGCGGGCCTGTCTGAGATATTGCACACCGTGCTCTTCTGTCCCGAGGACCTGATGCTCATCCGGGCGGGGAGCGCCGAGCGCCGCCGTTTTCTGGATAACTCCCTCTGCCAGCTCCGGCCCCGGTACGCCGCCGCCCTGGCCGAGTACCACCGGCTGCAGGAGCACAAGCTGCGCATCCTGCGGGACTGGGAGGAAAAGCCCGGCCTGCTGGACCTGCTGCCCGACTTCAACGACCGTATGGCCCGGTGCGGGGCCATCCTCATCCACTACCGGGCCCACTTCATCCGCAAGCTGGCCCGGTCGGCGGCGGCCATCCACGCCGATTTTTCCGGCGGGCGGGAGGAAATGTCCCTCTCCTACCAGACGGTGAGCACAGTGGCCGATCCGCTCATCCCCACCAAGGATATTTATCCCCTGCTGCTGGAGCACCAGGAGAGCCACCGCCGGGCCGAGCTGGAGGCCAGGTCCTGCCTGTCCGGCCCCCACAAGGACGACCTGGTAGTGGATATCGACGGCCGCAGCGCCAAGCAGTTTGCCTCCCAGGGCCAGACCAGAACGGCGGCTCTTTCCTTGAAGCTGGCGGAGCGGGAGCTCCACCAGGAGGATCTGGGAGAGTGGCCGGTGCTGCTGCTGGACGACGTGCTCTCCGAGCTGGACCGGCGGCGGCAGGAGTTTGTGCTGCGCCGCATCACCGGCGGACAGGTGTTTATCACCTGCTGCGAGGAGGACGGGATGGACGCTCTGGGGGAGGGGAGGACCTTCCACATCCGGGGCGGCGCCCTGGCGGACTGAGAGGAGGACAGGATGCTCATTCTGTTTGTGATCCTGCCTCTGGCGGCGGCGCTGGTCCTTCAGTACGGGACCTGCCGCCTGACCATGGGGCTCTCGGGCCGCCGGAGAGGCCGGGCGGCACTGGTGCGGCTGCTGCCGCTGCTCCTGGCGGTGACGGTCATCGCCGCGGTGGCTGTGGGGCGCTGGCAGATCTGGCGCAGCGAGAGAGTCTCCCCCGTAACGCAGCTGATCTTTTTCCCGGGCGTGCCCGGCTTCTTTTTCCTGCTGGGGCTCCTTCTGGGCTGGCGGCTGTGGAAGAAGTGGTGGGCCCCCAGGGTCATCGACGATCCGGGCCCCTGATTGGAATAGAAAAACATATTCCCTGCCGGGAAGCAAAAGAGGAGTGATGGCATGTACCTCCATCTGGGCCAGTCGGTGGTGGTGGCGTACCGGGACGTCATCGGCATCTTTGATATGGACAATACCACCTCCTCCCGCCTGACGCGGAACTTTCTCAATCAGGCGGAGCGGGAGGGAAGAGTGGTCAATGTATCCGATGACCTTCCCAAGTCCTTTGTGCTGTGCAGGGGACGGGACGGAGCGGACCGGGTGTATATCTCGCAGCTCTCGCCGGCCACCCTGCTGCGCCGGGCCGAGAGCAACAGCTTTGAATGAAACAGCGTCCATGCGACGAGGGGAGGAGCTTTATGGAATCCATCCAATACCTGTGGAAGGACCGCAAGCGTTTTCTGGGCATGCCCATCACCTTTACGAAATACAGCGTCAGTGAGAACCGGATCTTTCGGGAAAAGGGACTTCTGAACCTGAAGGAGGAGGAAGTCCTGCTCTACCGGGTGCGGGATCTGGACCTGCGGAGGAGCCTGGGCCAGCGGATTTTCGGCGTGGGCACCGTGTGCGTCCACTCCTCGGACAAGACCACGCCTATCCTGCAGCTGGAGAACGTGAAGGACCCCAAGGCGGTGAAGGAGCTCATTTACCGCCAGGTGGAGGCCGCCAAGGAGAAGCGCCGCATGCGGGCCACCGAGCTGCTGGGCGACGAGGATATGGATCACGACGGCGACGGCTTCCTGGACGACGACGATATGTAACGGGAAGCGGCGCGCCGCCCGGCGAAGGGCCGGCACGGCATAAACAGTCAACAGCGTCCGCAGGGAGAGCCCTGCGGAGTGGAAACTATCGGAGGTTATTTACACTATGTCTGAAGAACTGGAAAAGAACCCGACCCAGGTGGAGCATGAATATACCGGCTCTGAGATCCAGGTCCTGGAGGGGCTGGAGGCGGTACGCAAGCGCCCCGGCATGTATATCGGCTCCACCTCGTCCTCCGGTCTCCACCATCTGGTGTATGAGATCGTGGACAACGCCATTGACGAGGCGCTGGCCGGCTACTGTGACCAGATCACCGTCACCATTCTGGAGGGGGATGTGATCCGGGTCACCGACAACGGACGCGGCATCCCCGTGGACATCCAGCCCCAGACCGGAAAGCCCGCCCTTGAGGTGGTCTATACCATTCTCCACGCCGGCGGCAAATTCGGCGGCGGCGGCTACAAGGTGTCCGGCGGCCTGCACGGCGTGGGCGCCAGCGTGGTTAACGCCCTCTCCGAGTGGCTGGAGGTCCAGGTCCATAAGAACGGGAAGATCTACGAGATGAAGTTCTCCCGGGGCCATGTGACCCAGGAGATGACCGTGGTGGGGGATACCGATCATACCGGTACCACCGTCACCTTCAAGCCCGACCCGGAGATGTTTGAGGATACGGTGTATGACTACGATATCCTCCACACCCGCATGCGGGAGGAGGCCTTCCTCAACGCCGGCGTGCGCATCCGCACCGCCGATGAGCGCCCCGGCCGGGAGCAGTCCGACGAGATGCATTATGCCGGCGGCATCCGGGAGTTCGTGTCCTATATCAACCGGAACAAGACCCTGGTCCATGATGACGTGATCTACATGGCCGGAACGAAGGACGACGCCATGGCCGAGATCGCCTTCCAGTATAACGACGGCTATAACGAGAACATCGTCTCCTTTGCCAACAACGTCCACACCCCAGAGGGCGGCATGCACGAGACCGGCTTCAAGACCGCCCTCACCCGTGTGCTCAACAACTACGGCCTGCAGAAGGGCATTTTGAAAAACGACGATAAGGTCTCCGGCGAGGACTGCCGGGAGGGTATCTCCTGCGTCATCTCGGTAAAGCTGACCAACGCCCAGTTCGAGGGCCAGACCAAGGCCAAGCTGGGCAACAGCGAGATCCGGACCCTGGTGGATTCCGTGGTCTCCGACAAGTTTGCCGAGTATCTGGAGGAAAACCCCGGCGTGGGCAAGACCATTCTGGAGAAGGCCATGACCGCCAACCGGGCCCGTGAGGCAGCCCGCCGGGCCAGGGAGAACATCCGCCGCAAGAACGCCCTGGACGGCGCCACCCTGCCCGGCAAGCTGGCCGACTGCTATGAGCGGGACGCCTCCCTCACCGAGATCTACATCGTGGAGGGCGATTCCGCCGGCGGCAGCGCCAAGCAGGGCCGGGATTCCCGCTACCAGGCCATCCTTCCCCTGTGGGGCAAGATGCTCAACGTGGAGAAGGCCCGGGCCGACAAGGTCTACGGCAACGACAAGCTCACCCCCGTCATCACCGCCCTGGGCGCCGGCCTGGGGGAGGATTTCGACGCTGAGAAGCTCCGCTACCACAAGGTCATCATCATGGCCGATGCCGACGTGGACGGCGCCCATATCCGCACGCTGCTGCTCACCTTCTTCTTCCGCTTCATGCGGCCCCTCATCGACAAGGGCTATGTGTACGCCGCGGTGCCTCCCCTCTACAAGCTGACCCGGGGCAAGGTCACCCGTGTGGCCTTCTCCGACGGGGAGCGGGACGCCATTTCCGCCGAGATGCGGGGGGATAACCCCAACGCCAAGGTGGACATCAGCCGCTTCAAGGGCCTGGGCGAGATGAACCCTGAGGAGCTGTGGGAGACCACCATGAACCCCGAGACCCGCACTCTCAAGCGGATCACCATGGCCGACGCCGTCAAGGCCGACGAGATCTTTACCCTCCTGATGGGCGAGAAGGTGGAGCCCCGCCGGGAGTATATCGAGCAGAACGCCGAAAAGGCCATCAATCTCGATTATTGATCCGCCGGGTGGCAGACTGCAAAAAACAGAGGGGAGACGCCCGGGGCGGTATGACGCCGTTCCCGTCCCCCTGAACGGAGTTGAGCTTTTTTGGCAAAGAACAACGAATACCAAACCAAAGATATCACCTTTCCCGACCAGAAAATCGTGGAGATCAATCTGGAGCACGAGATGCAGGACGCGTACATCGAGTACGCCATGTCGGTCATCGTGGGCCGGGCCCTGCCCGACGTGCGGGACGGCCTGAAGCCGGTGCACCGCCGCATCCTCTACTCCATGTACGAGAGCGGCCTGACCAGCGACAAGCCCTTCAAAAAGTCGGCCACCTGCGTGGGCGACGTGCTGGGCAAATACCACCCCCACGGCGACGCGTCGGTGTACGACGCCCTGGTCCGCCTGGCCCAGGATTTCTCCATGCGCTACCCCCTAGTGGACGGACACGGCAACTTCGGCTCGGTGGACGGCGATCCCCCGGCCGCCTACCGTTACACCGAGGCCCGCATGGCTAGGATCACCAACGAGATGCTGCGGGACATTGAGAAGGACACCGTGGACTGGGACCCCAACTTCGACGAGTCCCTGAAGGAACCCCGGGTGGTCCCCTCCCGGTTCCCCAACCTGCTGGTCAACGGCTCCAGCGGCATCGCCGTGGGCATGACCACCAACATCCCGCCCCACAACCTGCGGGAGGTCATTGACGCCACCATCTGCGTGCTGGACAACCCGGAAGCCACCCTGGACGACCTGATGGAGCACGTGAAGGGCCCCGACTTCCCCACCCGGGGCATCATCATGGGCCGCAGCGGCATCCGGGCGGCCTACGCCACCGGCAAGGGCCATATCCGGGTCCGGGCCCGCACCGAGATGGAGGAGTTCGGCAACAACCGCACCCGCATCATCGTCACCGAGCTGCCCTATCAGGTGAACAAGGCCCGCCTCATCGAGAGCATTGCCGACCAGGTCCATGACAAGCGGCTGGATGGCATCTCCGGCCTGCGGGACGAGTCCGACGGCAAGAAGGGCATGCGTATCGTCATCGAGCTCAAGAAGGACGCAAACCCCCAGGTGGTGCTCAACCGGCTCTTTGCCCAGACCCAGATGCAGACCACCTTCGGCGTCATCATGCTGGCCCTGGTCAACAACCAGAAGAAGCCCAAGATCCTCTCCCTGCGGCAGATCCTGGACGAGTACATCGCCTTCCAGGAGGAGATCATCACCCGGCGCACCATCTTCGACCGCCGGAAGGCCCAGGAGCGGGCCCATCTGCTCAAGGGCCTGCTCATTGCCCAGGACAACATCGACGAGGTCATCCGGATCATCCGGGAGAGCTACGACGACGCCAAGGAAAACCTGATGAACCGCTTCGGGCTGGACGACGTCCAGGCCCAGGCCATCCTGGACATGCAGCTCAAGCGCCTGCAGGGCCTGGAGAAGGAGAAGCTGGAGAACGAGTATGAAGAGCTGATGAAGAAGATCGCATACTACGACCAGCTCCTCTCCGACGAGGCTATGCTCCGGGGCGTGCTCAAAGACGAGCTCACCGAGATCCGCAACAAGTACGGCGACGACCGCAAGACCGAGATCGGCTTTGTGGAGGACGATATCGACATCGAGGACCTGATCGAGGAGGAGGAGTGCGTCTTTACCCTCACCTCCGCCGGGTATATCAAGCGCCTGCCCGCCTCCACCTACCGGGCCCAGCGCCGGGGCGGCAAGGGCATCTCCGCCCAGACCCTGAAGGAGGAGGACTATGTGGAGACCGTGTTCACCGCCTCCACCCATGACTATATCCTCTTCTTTACCAACAAGGGCCGGGTCCACCGGAAGAAGGGCTATCAGATCCCCGAGGCCGGCCGTACCGCCAAGGGCACCAACATCGTCAACGTCCTGCCGGTGGAGAGCGGAGAGAAGGTCACCGCCATGATCCACCTGCGTGAGTTCCCGGAGGATCGCTATCTGGTGATGGTCACCCGGGGCGGCACCGTCAAGCGCATCCAGCTCTCCTCCATCAACACCGCCCGCAAGGCGGGCATCCGCTGCATCACCCTGGAGGAGGACGACGAGCTCATCTCCGTGCGGGAGACCGACGGCGATCAGGCCATCCTCATCGCCACCCACGACGGCATGACCATCGCCTTCCGGGAGAGCGACATCCGCTGCATGGGCCGGGACGCTTACGGCGTGCGGGGCATCCGCCTGCGGGACGGCGACTTCGTGGTGGGTGCCGCCCGGGCCAAGTACGACCACCAGGTGCTCATGGTCACCGAGAACGGCTACGGCAAGCGCACCCCCATGGACGAGTACTTCCGGGCGGACGGCCCCCAGAACCGGGGCGGCTACGGCCTGAAGGGCTACCAGGTCACCGACAAGACCGGCCCCATCGCCGGGGTGAAGGTGGTCAGCGAGGACGACGATATCCTCATCATTTCGGACGACGGAACCATCATCCGCACCCATGCCGCCGGCATCAATGTTTACTCCCGCACCGCCCAGGGTGTCCGGGTCATGAACCTGGCTGACGGCGTGAAGGTCATCTCCATCGCCCGCACCGAGCATGAGGAGGACGGCGAGGCGGAGGAGAGGCCCGCAGAGGGTGAGCAGTCCGGAGAGACCGGAAGCGAGACCGGGCCGGTTCAGGAATAAGCGCAGATATGAAAACAGTCACGATCTACACCGACGGGGCCTGCTCGGGCAATCCCGGCCCCGGCGGCTGGGGGGCCATCCTGCAATACGGCGCCTACCGCAAAGAGATGAGCGGCGGCGAGGCCCACACCACCAATAACCGCATGGAGCTCACCGGCGTCATCTCAGCCCTGCGGGCCCTGAAGGAGCCCTGTATCGTGGAGCTCTGGTCCGACTCCAAGTACGTCATCGACGCGCTGGAAAAGGGATGGGCCCGGGGCTGGAAGGCCCGGGGCTGGGTCAAGGCCGACAAGAAGCCGGCCCTGAATCCCGACCTGTGGGAGGTCCTGCTGGACCTGTGCGACTACCACACGGTCCACCTCCACTGGGTCAAGGGCCACGCAGATAACCCCAACAACAACCGCTGCGACGAGCTGGCGGTGGCGGAGAGCAGGAAATTTCGCTAAAAACGATCAAAGGGCCTGTCCCCGGCAAATTGCCGGGGACGGGCTCTTTTGGTTCGTACTATAGGGATGCGGTTTTGTCCGCCTGCGGGCGGGACGGGGGATGTCCTCGCCGGACGGGCGTCCTGCGCGGACGGCGCCAGGCCCTTTCCCGAAAGGGCCTGGACCAAAGGGCAAAGGGGGCAAGCCCCCTTTTGAAACCCCAATACGGGAGAGATTTTGCACAGTACCTCCAAATGTAGGACTCTTCCGTGCTGCCTGCTTAGTGCCTCACGGATTGCGTTGCTTATATTAAGTGCCAAGCCACAGAGGGAACGCTCAGAGTGGAAATCCTGACCGGACTTTTGCCACGGCTGCCAGTGGTCCTCAATGCCGGCAGTCTGCCAGGCTCTCAGAAAGCACCTTGCGAGCGTTGCGGAAGGCCATCTTGATTTTGATGGCATTGTGGGAGTGGGCCCCTCGTGTAGGGAAGGAGTCCCGAGGGAGGGCTGGGCCTCCCTCGGGCCCTTTTCTTCCCCCTTTCTTTTCGGGAAAAGAAAGGGGCCCCCGCCGGGCAGGCGGCCCGCGCGGCGAGCGCATCCCCCGTCCCCGCCCGTGGGCGGGCAAAAATCTCTGATCGAAAAAAGTACAGATCCGGACACAAAAAAACTCCCGGCCCATTACAGTGGACCGGGAGCTCGTTCATTCGGATTTAGGGGCCTGTCCGCCGCCCTCGCCCTTGGGCTTGCCGCGGTAGCGGCGGTAACGGCGGCGGGGCTTTTTCTCGGCGGCGGGCTCGCCGCCCTCACCCCCGGCGTTCTGGGACGGGGCGGCATGGGGGGCGCTCTCCTGGGGCTTTGGCTGTCTGGGGGGCCGGGCGGGGCGCTCCTGGCGGGGTAAGTCCTCCTGCTTCTCCTGCCGGGGCCGGGATTTGACCTCCTGGGCGGGAGCCTCGCTGGCCTGGGGCTTTTTCCCACGGCTGCGGCGACGGCGGCGGCGTTCTCCCTCCGGGGCCTGTTCGGGTGCGGCGGGCGTGGCGGCGTCCAGACCGGCCAGACTGGCCAGGGCGGCGGAGAGCCGGTCCTCCTCGGTCTCGGCAGGAGCCGTCACCCGGCGGAGACTGGCCAGTTCCTCGGCGGGGGGAGCCACATAGCCCTCGGGCCGCTTTCCCTTGCCGTTTCGGATGACCCGCAGCTCGGTATGGTGATAGTTCCTGGGATTTTCCGGCTGGTCGTCCAGCTTGACCTTTACGGTCTCCCGCAGCAGGTTCACCGAGGTGATATTGCCCACGCCGTCGGGGGTCTCCACAAAGGAGTCGTTCTTGGGCATCCGCTTCACGGCATCCTCATAGGCGTCCTGCTCGTACTTCAGGCAGCACATCAGGCGGCCGCAGGTACCCGAGATCTTGGTGGGATTGAGGGACAGGTTCTGGGTCTTGGCCATCTTGATGGACACGGGCTGGAACTCGTCCAGAAAGCCGCAGCAGCAGAAGGGCCGCCCGCAGATGCCCAGGCCGCCCAGCATCTTGGCCTCATCCCGGACGCCGATCTGGCGCAGCTCAATGCGGGTGTGGAAAATACCGGCCAGGTCCTTGACCAGGGCGCGGAAATCCACCCGTCCCTCCGAGGTGAAGAAGAACAGGATCTTGTTCCCGTCGAAGTTATACTCCACATCCACCAGCTTCATGTCCAGGCCGTGCTCCAGGATCTTTTCCTGACAGATGTGGAAGGCCCGCTCTTCCTTTTCCTTATTGCGGCGGACGGTCTCCAGGTCCTTGTCGGTGGCGATGCGGACCAGGGGGCGCAGGGGCTGCACCACGGATTCGTCCTCCACCATGGTGTTGCCCTGGACACACTCGCCGTACTCAATGCCGCGGGAGGTCTCGATGATGACGCCCTGTCCGGGAGTTACCGTGGTGCCGTTGGGGTCGAAATAATACTGTTTACCTCCGCTTTTAAAGCGGACGCCGATGATCTCGGTCATATATGCTTCCTCTTTATCACTGATTCTTGATGGAGGCCAGCCGGGCGCACAGCCAGCCGGCCAGATGGCCTGCGCCTACGTTGAAGCCGCAGGCGGTGCGCAGTTCTTCCAGTGCGGAGATGGCCTCCAGCATGGCTCTGGGAGAGAAGGCGGCGGCCAGCTGCCTGGCTCCCTCCAGCCGCTGGGGGTCGGATTCGTGACCGGCGCCGGCGCCCTGGACCAGCGCGTCCCGCAGCAGCAGGATGGTCTCGTCCATCAGGGCGGAGAGCTTGTCCCGGTCCCATTTTTCCAGGGTGATGCACAGCTCGGACAGGGCCAGCTCGTCCCCGGAGGCCAGCCGGCCTGTGAGGTCCAGGGCGGTGTCCCGCAGCAGAGTGCCCGTGGGCTCCTGCCCCTCCAGCTCGGCCACGGCCCGGCCCAGCAGGCCCTCACACCGCCGGGCGGCGCCGGAGAGGTCGGGCTTGTCTGGATAGCGCTCCCTCAGCCACGCCTCAGCCTCGGAGAGGCTGACGGGGGAGAGGGCGAGAAGCTCGCACCGGGAGCGCACGGTGGGGAGCAGGGCCGCGGCGTTTTCCGTGAGCAGCAGAAAAGCGGCGTAGGGCGGTCCCTCCTCCAGCAGCTTGAGCATGGCGTTTTGGGCGCTCTGGTTCATGGTCTGGGCATTTTCCAGAATATAGACCTTGCGCCGGGCCTCATTGGGGCGGATATAGGCGTCGGAGCGGATGGAGCGCACCTGGGCCACCGTGATGTCCTTGTCGTCGTCCCCGATCCGGATGATGTCCGGGTGGATGCCTCCGGCGGCCTTCCGGCAGCCGGAGCATTTCATACAGGGCAGGCCGTCTCCCGCCCCGGAGCAGACAAGGGCGGCGGAGAGAAGAGCGGCCAGGGTCCGCTTGCCCGAGCCCGGCGGACCGCTGATGATGTAAGCGTGGGAGAGGCCCCGGCGGGCGGTCTGCAGGTCCAGCTGCCGTTTGAGCGGGGCGTTGCCCGCCAGGAGATGGAGGTCCATCCCTACACGCGCTCGAACCGCTCAATGTCCACCACAAAGATGGTGGCGCCGCCCACCACCACCTCCACAGGCATGCTGGGATAGTAGCCGTAGCTCATCTCGGAGGTGGTGGGGATCATCTGTTTGCGGCTATGGGACTGCTCCTTGATGATGTCGATGACCGACTGGACCTTCTCCTCATCCACACCCACCAGGATGGTGACGTTTCCCGCCATCAGGAATCCGCCGGTGGTGGCCAGCTTGGTGGAGGAGAAGCCGTGCTTGGTGAGCGACTGGGTCACGGCGTTGGCGTCATCGTGGTTGATGATTGCAAGGATCAGTTTCATAAGTAATCCCTCCTCGGAATGAAAAAAGACAGCGCCTCCGGCACACACCACTCAGAGGCAGACAACTTCCGTGTCTTTCTCCATATTATAACCTATTTGAGATAAATATGCGATAGTTTTTTTCGTTATAAGCTCTCCCGGAGCGATAACGGGAATGCCGGGGGGATAGGGAGCCACCTGGCAGGCGGAGATCCGGCCCTCGGCGGCGCGGAGAGGGAGCGTCCCGGCAGGGGAGAAGCGGGCCTGACGGGGAGAAAGGACGGGTACGGGCGCCGGGGCAGGCGGAAGGGGAGGGAAGGAGACGCCATGGGGCTGACATTTCAGGACGGCGGACCAGGTCTCCTCCAGGCGGACAAAGTCCTCCGGTGTGTCGGCGGAGGTGCAGATAAAGACCACATGGCGGCTGTCCGCCATTTCGGAATAGATTCCCATGGACTCAAGGGCGGCCTCGGCCCCATGGCCGTCCGGGCAGGAAAAGACCAGCCGGGCAGGGTCCAGGGGGGCATCACGGTCGGTGAGGGAGGGAAAGCGATTTCTCAGCCGTTCCACCTGCGCCGCGGCAGAGCGGAGGCCCTCCCGTCCTTCCTCCTCCATCCAGGCCCGGGCGGCGTCCAGCGCGGCCATCATGGGATAGGAGGGGGAGGAGCTCCCATAGATGGATCCGGCCCGGAGCAGTTCCTCCGGGGAAAAGACGGGGGAGAAGAGCAGGGCGGACTGTCCCGGGGCGGGGAGGGTCTTGTGGGCCGAGACCACGGTGACGTCGGCGGCGGCCAGATCGAAATTTCCCAGGAAAGGGAGGTGGGCGCCGTGGGCGCCGTCCACGATGAGCCGGGCGCCATGGGCGTGCGCGGCCCGGGCAATGGCGGGAATATCTGATAACACTCCGTAATAAGTCGGAGAGGTGATACAGACCGTTTTGATCTCCGGCCACTCTGTCAGGGCCCTGTCCACCTGCTCCGGGGAGACAGGTCCGGTGACGCCGGGCTCCTCCAGCCAGGGCCGGTCCAGATAGCGGGGGTGGAGGTCCAGCAGGGCCAGAGCGTTGAAGGAGGAGCGGTGGCACCCCCGGTCCAGCAGCACACGGTCCCCGGGGCGGCAGCAGAGGGTAAAGGCCGACAGAACCCCCTGGGTGGAGCCGCCGGTGAGAAAGAGGCAGCTTTTGCTGCCAAAGGCGCGGGCCCACAGCTCCTCCGCCTCCTGGATGGGGCCGCCGGCCTCAAAAAGGTTTCCGGTGGGAGGGAGCTCGGTGAAGTCCAGAGCGGCGGCGGCGTTCAGCTCGGGCAGGGGCAGGGGCCGGCCTTTGTGGCCGGGCATGTGCATCCGCAGGGGAGCGGAGGACGCAAAGGAACGCAGAGCGTCGCAGAGAGGGGTTTGCTTCATATGGTGCCTCCTGATAAGAAGCAGTCGCTCCTTTTGAACTTGTTTGATGCATATGGAAGAGATAACGGAAAGACGGGATGATTTCCGAAAAAACGGAACATATCCCAACAGAAAAAAACATGATCTGGCAAAAGAAGCAAAAATAAAGAAGAGAATATCCACAAAATAAAAAAGTTATCCACCGTACCGTGTGGAAAACTCGGGGGAAAATGTGCAAAACTGATGTTCGAACCAAAAAGGGAGCACCCCCGGCACGGGGGTGCTCCCGGATCAGGGACGATGTACGGTCAGTCGGCCAGAGCGGCGGTGATGATGGCCATGGAGTAGACCTCGTTGGCGTTGCAGCCGCGGGAGAGGTCGTTGATGGGGGCGTTCAGGCCCTGCAGGATGGGGCCGTAGGCGTCATAGCCGCCCAGGCGCTGGGCGATCTTGTAGCCGATGTTGCCCGCCTCGATCAGGGGGAAGATGAAGGTGTTGGCATAGCCGGCCACGGGGGAACCGGGGAACTTCAGCTGGCCCACGGTGGGAGAGACGGCGGCGTCGAACTGCATCTCGCCGTCGATGGCCAGATCGGGCGCCAGCTCCTTGGCGACCTTGGTGGCCTCGGCGCTGAGGGCCACGGTGCCGCCCTTGCCGGAACCCTTGGTGGAGAAGCTCAGAAGCGCGACCTTGGGGTCGATGCCGAAGGTCTTGGCGGTCTTGGCGGACTCCACGGCCACCTCAGCCAGCTTCTGCGCGGCGGTGAAGGTCACGTTGCCGTCCTTGTCCACGGTGTCCTGATAGTCCAGGTTGATGGCGCAGTCGCCCATGCAGATGGTGCGCAGGTTCTCGTCGCCGAAGTCGCGCTTGAGGATGAAGCAGGAGGAGACCAGGTGGGCGCCGGGCTTGGTCTTGATGAGCTGCAGGGCGGGACGGACGGTATCGGCGGTGGAGTAGGTGGCGCCGCCCAGCAGAGCGTCGGCCTCGCCCATCTTCACCAGCATGGTGCCGAAGTAGTTGCCCTTCTTCAGCAGGTCGCGGACCTGCTCCTCGGTCATCTTGCCCTTGCGCAGCGCCACCATCTTCTGCACCATTTCCTCCATGCGGGGATAGTTGGCGGGATCAATGATCTCGGCGCCGCCGATGTCGAAGCCGCCCTTCCCGGCCGCGGCCCTGACCTCATCGGGATTGCCCACCAGGATGGGAGTCAGCCACTTGCCGCCGGAGAGCAGGCGGGCGCTGGCCTCCAGGATGCGGGGGTCGGTGCCCTCGGTAAAGACGATCCGCTTGGGAGCGGCCTTGAGTTTTTCAATCAGATTATCAAACATTGCCATCATGCCTCCATAATATGATAATGAAACAGGTAAAAATATTATACACCTCCACAAGAGCAGACTACAATCCCAAAAAGAAAAAAACGGGGAAATTTATGCTTTACTTTTCGTATTCATTGGGCTATACTATACACACTGTTTTGCGCCTGAACTGCGCAGGTCATTGCGCGCCAGGCATTTGAATATGGATCACGTGAGGTGTACCGCGATATGCATTCCGATTTCTCCCGCTGTCTCTCCCTGCTGCGGCAGGAAAAGGGAATCTCCCAGCGCGCCGCGGCCAAGGACCTGGGAATCAGCCAGGCCCTGCTCTCCCACTATGAGAACGGCGTGCGGGAGCCAGGCCTTGCCTTTGTCACCCGGGCCTGCGACTACTATAACGTGTCGGCCGACTTTCTGCTGGGCCGTACCCTGACCAAGGACGGCTCCACCATCGTCTCGCCGGAGGAGCTCTATGACTACTCCACTGAGAAGGACAACATCCTCCACGGCAGCATCGTGGCTACCCTGAACAAGAAGCTGCTGGTCAATTCCGTCAGCGTTCTGTTCGACCTGCTGGGCAAGACCGGCTGCAAGGGGGCCATCAAGGGCGCGGCGGAATTCCTTTCCACCGCCATTTATACCCTGTTCCGTTACCTGTACCGGGCGGACGGCACCCAGAACGAGGATTTCTTCGCCGTCCCCTCCGGCACATTTGTTTCCGGAGTGGCTCAGGCCGACATGATCTGCTCCCAGGCCGCCTATGTGGAGGCTTTGGAGGCCCACCGGAAGGAAAAGGGCAGCTTCCCCGCCATGAATCACGATGCACTGATGGAGAACTATCCCGGCGCGTACCAGTCCCTGCTTCAGATCATCCACAATACCGGCGGGCGCATCACCGCCGGACAGGAGCACCGGAAGAGCCTGAAGTAGGAAACCCCGCAGGACCCGGTCCGGATATTTTACATTAGAGGTGACACAGTTGAGTGACCAGTCGAAAATTCGTAACTTTTCGATCATAGCCCATATTGACCATGGAAAATCCACGCTGTCCGACCGCCTGATCGAGAAATGCAACGCCGTGACTGCCCGGGAGATGGAGAGCCAGCTCCTGGACAATATGGACCTGGAGAAAGAGCGGGGCATCACCATCAAGGCCCGGGCGGTCAAGCTCAATTACAGGGCCCAGGACGGGGAGGAGTATGAACTCAACCTCATCGATACCCCCGGCCATGTGGACTTCAATTATGAGGTGTCCCGTTCCCTGGCGGCCTGTGAGGGCGCGGTGCTGGTGGTGGACGCCGCCCAGGGCATCGAGGCCCAGACTCTGGCCAACACCTATCTGGCCATGGAGCACGATCTGGAGATCCTGCCGGTGGTCAACAAGATTGACCTGCCCGCCGCCGATCCCCAGAAGGTCAAGCACGAGATCGAGGACGTCATCGGCCTGCCCGCCATGGACGCGCCTGAGATCTCGGCCAAGGTGGGACTGAACATCGACGCCGTGCTGGAGGACATCGTGCAGAACGTGCCAGCTCCCGCCGGAGACCCCAGGGCCCCCCTGAAGGCTCTGATCTTTGACAGCCAGTACGATGCCTACCGGGGCGTCATCGTCTACTTCCGGGTAATGGAGGGTACCATCCGCACTGGTATGAATGTGAAAATGATGGCCTCCGGGGCGGTGTACCAGGTGCTGGAGTGCGGCTATCTGCGCCCCCTGGGGCTGGAGCCCTGCAAGGAGCTCTCGGCCGGCGAGGTGGGTTATTTCACCGCCTCCATCAAAAATGTGAAGGACACCCGGGTGGGCGACACCATCACCGGCGCCGACACGCCGGCCACGGAACCTCTGCCCGGCTACCGCCCGGCCCAGGCCATGGTCTACTGCGGCGTGTACACCGAGGACGGCTCCAAGTACCCCGACCTGCGGGACGCGCTGGAAAAGCTCCAGCTCAACGACGCGTCGCTGTCCTTTGAGCCGGAATCCTCGGTGGCTCTGGGCTTCGGCTTCCGCTGCGGCTTTTTGGGCATGCTCCACATGGAGATCATCCAGGAGCGGCTGGAGAGGGAATTTGACCTGGACCTGGTGACCACCCTGCCCTCGGTCATCTATGAGATCACCAAGACCGACGGCACCCTGGTCCACGTGGATAACCCCCACAATTACCCGGACCCCGCCGTTATCCAGGAGGCCAAGGAGCCCTATGCCAAGGTCTCCATCATCGCGCCGCCCGACTATGTGGGCAACATCATGCCCATGTGCCAGGACCGCCGGGGCGAGTTTAAGGACATGCAGTATCTGGACACCAATCTGGTGGAGATCCACTACTCTATGCCCCTCAACGAGATCATCTACGACTTTTTCGACGCCCTGAAGGCCAACACCAAGGGCTACGCCTCCCTGGACTACGAGGTGGAGGGCTACCGTACCAGCGAGCTGGTGAAGGTGGATCTGCTCCTCAACGGCGAACAGGTAGACGCCCTCTCCTTCATTGCCCACAAGGACAAGGCCTATAAGCGGGCCCGGCGTATCTGCGAAAAGCTCAAGGACAACATCCCCCGCCAGCTCTTTGAGGTGCCGGTGCAGGCCGCCATCGGCGGCAAGGTCATCGCCCGGGAGACCGTCCGTGCCATGCGCAAGGACGTGCTGGCCAAGTGCTACGGCGGCGATATCACCCGTAAGAAAAAGCTGCTGGAAAAGCAGAAGGAAGGCAAGAAGAAAATGCGTTCCCTGGGTTCGGTGCAGCTGCCCACGGAGGCGTTCATGGCAGTGCTCAAGCTGGACGAGGAGTAAGGGGCATTTTCTTCGCGGCCTTCCTCCCCCGCAGAGCGGGGGGCGGCGCAATCAGCGCCGTTCAGGTATTTTGCCGGAGGCAAAATCCTGGCGCAGGGACGATTCATTCGTCCCGAGCATGAAAGAGGATGGGACCCCAAAAGAGGCGGAGCCTTTTTTGGGGCGGCAAGAAG
>NZ_JBQHUB010000029.1:0-35390 GCF_052065415.1 Pseudoflavonifractor sp. HCP28S3_F10
TAGTGATTGCCCTCCCTCTGTAGAAGTTGTGTGGTAACTTCATTCTACCACGGGGAGAGAAATCACTATGGATTTTTTACTCAAGTGTCCAACTTGATTTTACAATCAACCCAAAAAATAAATCGCATCGACAGGAAAAGGACCTTGCCATGGTAGAGAAATGGGATATCACCATTCCGGAGCTGACGGGAGACGAGACGCGCAGCGCCTACGTCTACGTACCGGAAATGTGTGTGCGGGAGCCGGAGCTGCGGCTCCCCGTGCTGTATATGTTCGACGGGCACAATGTGTTTTTTGACGAGGACGCCACCTACGGGAAGAGCTGGGGCATGGCCGAGTATATGGACGCCACGGAGACCCCCCTCATCATCGCGGCGGTGGAGTGCAACCACAGCCCGGACAACGGGAGACTGTCTGAATACTCTCCCTACACCTTTGAGGACCCCAAGCTGGGCCGGGTGACCGGCCGGGGCAGGACCACCATGGAGTGGCTGGTGCATACCTTCAAGCCGGAGATCGACCGGGAGTTCCCCACCCTGCCCGACCGGGCGCATACCTTCATCGCGGGCAGCTCCATGGGCGGACTGATGAGCCTGTTCGCCGTGATGGAGTACAACCGGGTATTCTCCCGGGCGGCGGCGCTCTCCCCCTCGGTATGGATCGCGGAGGAGAAACTGGAGCGGATGCTGCGGCGCTCCCGCATCGCCCCCGACACCGTGGTCTATATGGACTACGGCTCCCGGGAGCTGGGGTTCCATGAGAACATGGCGCGGCAGTTCCGGCATGTGGCCGGAGTGCTGCTGGAGCGGCGGGTGATGCTGGACTGCCGCATCGTCCCCGGCGGCGACCACTGCGAGGCGAGCTGGGAGCGGCAGATCCCGTTTTTCATGAATACGCTGCTTTACGGCCTGGAGTAAACGAGGAGGCGTCTGAGATGGAGAGAGAATATATCAGACAGTACAGCCCGGCGCTGGGACGGGACATGGAGTGCAAAATCTACGGCCATGCCGGCCGCCCGGTGCTCTTTATCCCCTGCCAGGACGGCCGGTTCTTCGACTTTGAGGACTTTCACATGGCCGAGGTGTGGGCCCCCTGGATCGAGTCGGGCCAGGTGATGGTGTTCGCCATTGATACCATTGACCGGGAGACCTGGTCGGACAAGGGCGGCGATCCCTACTGGCGCATCCGGCGGCATGAGCAGTGGATGCGCTATATCACCGAAGAGATGGCCCCCTTTATTCAGGCAACGGCCCGTGAGCGCAACGGATGGGAGGGAGCGCCGGGGATCATGGCCTTCGGGTGCAGCCTGGGGGCCACCCACGCGGCCAACCTGTATTTCCGCTTCCCCGACCTCTTCGATGGGCTGCTGGCCCTCAGCGGCATCTATACCGCCGAATACGGCTTCGACGGCTACATGGACGAGGTGGTCTACCGCAATTCCCCGGTGCACTATCTGGGCGACATGCCTGCCGGCCACCCCTATATCGAAAAGTACAACCGGGGCCGGGGGGTCATCTGTGTGGGCCAGGGCCCCTGGGAGCTGCCTGAGACCACCCGGCGGCTGGATGAGATTTTCCGGGAGAAGGGCATCCATGTGTGGGTGGACTTCTGGGGCGGAGACGTGGAACACGACTGGCCCTGGTGGTATAAGCAGGTGTCCTATTTCGTGCCCAAGCTGCTGGAGGCGTGAGCTCCGGCCTACACCAGAGAGAAAAGAGAGTTGGCTTATGAAAAACGTGGTATTTATCTCCCCCAACTTCCCCACCAACTACTGGCAGTTCTGCCGCGAGCTGAAGAACAACGGCATGAATGTGCTGGGCATCGGCGATCAGCCCTACGATGAGCTGGGCGGCGGGCTGAAGGACAGCCTGACCGAATACTACAAGGTGGGCAGCCTGGAGGATTACGACCAGGTCTACCGGGCGGTGGCCTTCTTTATCTTCAAATACGGCCGCATCGACTGGCTGGAGTCCAACAACGAGTACTGGCTGGAGCAGGACGCCCGGCTGCGCACCGACTTCCACATCACCAGCGGCTTCCAGACCAGCGACATGCCCCGCATCAAGTACAAGTCCAAAATGAAGGAGTATTATGCCCGGGTGGGCATCCCCACGGCCCGCTATCACCTGGTGGAGGGCCTGGAGGACTGCCGGGCCTTTATCGCGGAGGTGGGATATCCGGTGGTGGTCAAGCCGGACAACGGCGTGGGCGCCGCCCATACCTATAAGCTCTCCTGCGACCAGGACCTGGTACGCTTCCTGGAGGAGATGCCCCGGGATGTACCCTACATCATGGAGGAGTTCGTCCACGCGGAGGTCAACTCCTACGACGCCATCATCGACGCCGACGGCGAGCCCATGTTTGAGACGGGCAACGTGACCCCCATGTCCATCATGGACATCGTCAATGACAACGACAACTCCATTTACTACATCGTCAAGGACCTGCCTGAGGACACCAGGGCCGCCGGACGCGCCGCCGTGAAGAGCTTCGGGGTGAAGAGCCGCTTCGTCCACTTCGAGTTCTTCCGCCTGACCCGGGACCAGGAGGGACTGGGGAAGAAGGGACAGGTCATCGGCCTGGAGGTCAACATGCGGCCCTGCGGCGGCTTTACCCCCGATATGATCAACTTCGCCCACAGCACCAACGTGTACAAGATCTGGGCCGACATGATTGCCTTCGGCCGCTCGGATATGCCGGTGGGAGAGCACAGCTTCTGCGCCTTCGCCGGCCGGCGGGACGGGAAGAACTTCGTGCTGGACCACCGGGCGCTGATGGAGAAGTACGGCCCCCGGATGCGCATGGTGGACCGGATCCCCGACGCCCTGTCCGGCGCCATGGGCAATCAGATGTATGTGGCCACCTTCCCCACCCGGGAGGAGATGGACGCCTTTTACCGGGACGCGCTGGAGTGCCGGTAAGGCAAAAGAGAACAGAAAACGCCCCCGGAACGCATGCCGTTCCGGGGGCGTTTTTACGCCGGTCAGGTGATGCTCAGGGTGCGGAGGGTATCGGTGAGGGAGGCGCCGGTATAGAAGCGGTCGGCGTAGAACAGGGAGAAGGCCACCACATAGTTCCCCGAGGGGAGATCCAGATCCGAGGTGTTCAGGATATAGGTCACGGCAGAGGAGCCGCCGTCGTAGTACCGGGAGCCGGCCTCCACCCAGCCGCCGGTGACGCCGGGGGCGTAGAGCCCGCACCAGAGGACCAGGGGATGGGAGCCCGTCTCATAGGGGATGGGGGTGTCCACGTCCAGGACAAAGATGGTAGCCCCGTTGTTGGACACGGAGGCGGGGCCCGAGCGGACGTCAATGGTGAACTGGTCGCTGGCGTAATCGGTGACCCGCACGTTGCACAGGGCGCTCCTGCCGCCGGAGGCGGCAGTGATCTGGCAGTCGCCCGCACCCACGGCGGTGACCACGCCGTCGGAGACCGTGGCCACAGAGGGATCGGAAGTGCTCCAGACCACTTGGTTGTCATCAGCGTTCTGGGGGGAGACCACGGCGATCAGAGTCTGCCGGCCGCCGGGAGTCAGATGGAGCAGCGAGGCGGAGAGGACCACCTTTTCCACCGGCACGCTGCCGGCAAGGACCGTGACCGGCAGGGGGGCGGGAAGGGTCACGCCGTCCGCCGCGGCAAGACGGAAGGTGAGAACGGTGGAGCCGGCGGAGAGGCCGGTGACCGTGCCGCCTGAGACCGAGAGGACTGAGGGGGCGGCGGCGGCGAGCTGGGCGCGCTGGGTGACGTCGGTCTCGGAGCCGTCGCTGTACCGGGCGTAGAGGCGGACAGAGGCGGACTGCCCCTGGCGGAGCTGGAGGGAGGTGAGGGACCAGCGGTAGCTCTGGAGGACGGGAGCGGCAGGCTCGGGTTCCGGTTCAGGTTCAGGCTGGGGGGTGGGCGTGACCACCGGGGAGGGGGCGGGCTCAGGTGTGGGCTCCGGCCCCTCCAGGGCGGAATACAGGTTCAGGATGCCCGCGCCGCAGCCGGAGTCCGACTGGGGAAAGGGGACGGTCAGGTCCTGAAGGGCGTCCTCCAGCTCGGCAGGGGCATAGTCCCGCCGGGAGAGGAGAACCGCCCCCGCCGCCGCCGCCAGAGGGGCGGAGAAGGAGGTGCCGTCCCGGGTCTCGGTGCGGCCGCCACGGCCAACAGAGGAGATGGAGGCCCCCGGAGCCGACAGGTCCACCGAGCTCCCCCGGTTGGTGAAGGCGGCGGGGCGGTCATCGACGTCGGTGGCGGCCACCACAACGGCCTCCTCCACGCCGGCGGGGGAATAGAGGGCGGTACTGGTCCCCCGGTTGCCTGCCGAGCAGACCACGGTGACGCCCCGGGCGGTGAGGTCACGGACGGCGGCATCCACCGCGGCGTTGCGGGGCATGGAGAGGGACATGTTCACCAGGTCCGCACCCTGGTCCCCGGCGTAGCGGAGAGCGGCCACGAAGAGGCTGAGATAGGAGCAGAAGCCGTCCTCGTCAAAGAGCTTCAGGGGCAGGATATGGACATTCTCGGGGGTATAGGCGGCGATGAGGCCACTGACAAAGGTGCCGTGGCCAAAATCGTCCGCCGGGACGCCGGCGCGGCCGGAGAGAAAGTCGAAGCCGCCGGTGACGCGGTTGCGGAAGAGGTCCGGACTGCTGTCCAGCCCTGAGTCGATGACCGCCACGGTGACGGAACGGTCCCCGCCCTGGCGGGCGAAATCGGACAGGCCGCAGCGCTCGTCCTGCCAGCCGGCGGAGGCGCTGCCCTGGAGGGAGGCGTCCGCCGGGGCGTCGGGCCAGGCGGGGATGCCCCGGCGCTCCAGTGTGTCCAGCGCGGCGGCGGTATCCGCCACAGTGGAGTAGACCAGCACCCGGGCGCCGCCCCCCAGGTCCAGAACATCCTCGGGATGGGTATCGGGCAAGATACCGTCATACTGGACCAGGAGCCGCCGGCTCTGGCAGGGCTGGGTAATGGTGACCTGCCGGGTATCGGGGTCCCAGTCCACCTGGCAGGAGAGGCTTTCGCTGACGGCCCGGACCGGGAGGAAGGTGCGGTTCTGGACATACATGGGAGGAGCGTCCAGCAGGACCTCCCGGCCGTCCACCCGCATGACCGCCTCCCCGCCGGAGAGCTCCACACAGGTGCCGTCACCGCCGGTGATGGAGACCACGCCGTCCTCATAGGCGATGTCGCCTCCCAGGGACTCCACCAGGGCCCGGGCCGGGAGAAGGGTGCGGGAGTTGACGGTCTGGGGGGTGATCCCCTCCTGGTCGGGATCAATGGGGCGCGTCTCGCCGTCCACCACCATGTTGGTGCTGCCCAGGGTGAACTGGACGGAGCCCACATAATTATCGCTCCGGGCGCAGAGGCGGGAGAGTTCGATATAGTCGTCCCCGGCGGAAGCAGAGGATACGGCCCCGGCGGCGGGAAGCAGGCCGGTGAGCAGGGTCAGCACCAGGACAGCGGAATACAGGCGTTTCATAGCGGGCTCCTTTCAGACGGATGGGGACCGTGCCCGGGACCCTGGGGGCCCCGGGCACGGATGACTGATGTTACTTTACCTGAATTTCCAGCAGGGGAGGCAGAGTGAGCTGGGTGTTGGGGATCTCCTTGAGCCAGAGGTAGCAGGTGCCGGGGCCAACAGCGGTGAGCTTACCGCTGGAGGAGATGGTGCACACCGAGGAGTCGGAGGTGAAGGGCTGGCACTGCCCGGTGAGCTTGATCATCCTGCCGTCGATGGTCTCGCCGTAGATGTCCACCTGGATGGAACGGCCCTGGGAGAGGGTGAGGCTGGTGGAGGTGTTGCCCGTGTTGGACACGACCCAGGAGAGCTTCTGATAGACCACGGGGTCGGGCTTGGCGGCGGGCTCAGTAACGGTGACCTTCAGGGGGGCGGGGACGCCCACCGAGTCGGTGGCGGCGAACTGGAAGGAGAGAAGGGTGCTGCCGGCCTTCAGGCCGGACACGGCGCCGCCGCCGCTGACGGTGGCCACGGAAGAATCCAGCACATAGAGGGTGGCCTTGGAGGTGACGTCGGTCTTTTTGCCGGAGGACCAGACCGCGTACAGGGAGACCTGGGCTTTCTCACCCACAGCCACGGTCACGTCGGAGCAGCCCCACTCGTAGCGGACGATGGAGTCGCCGGGCTGGGGATCGGAGGGAACGCCGGCGGTGACATCCACGGTGACGGGGACGGGAACGGTGACGCCGTCAGGCGCGGCCACCGTCATGGAAATCAGGGCGCGGCCCTGGGAGAGGGCGGTGACGGCGCCGTCGCCGGTGACGGAGGCCACCGCGGGGGCGCTGGAAGTGAGGGCGCAGGAGACGGTCACGTCCTTACGGGTATTATCGGAGTACCGGGCGTAGACCTTCACATCGGCACTGCCGCCCACCTTCAGGGAGAGGCTGGCGGGGCTGTACTCGTAGGCCACGATGGTGGGCTGGTCAGGCTCGGGGGAAGGCGCAGGAGTACCGCCGCCGGGGAGGTCGGCCCTGCTCATGTCCAGGAAGCCGCAGCCCATGTACTTGTCGGTCCAGGTGCCGCCGGTGGTGGCGGAGCGGACCTTGCTCTCCAACTGGGCGGGGGTGAGAGACTTGCCGGTGGCCAGGTCCAGCAGCACGGCGGCGGCCGAGGCGTGGGGCGCGGCCATGGAGGTGCCGCTGAGGGTCTTCCAGGTGTTGCCGGGGGCGCAGGACTTGACGCTGACGCCGGGAGCCATCAGGTCCACGCTCTCACCGTAGTTGGTGAAGTAGGCCTTTGCGTGCCCGGAGTCTCCCGCGGAGGCCACCACCATGCCGGGGGTGGTGACGTGGGCGGGACAGTAGTTCACGGTGTCGCTGCTGTCATTGCCGGCGGCAGCCACCACCAGAGTTCCTTTCTGAATGGCATAGTCGAGACCCGCGTCCATCACGTCGCTGCCACCCCGGCTGCCGCCCAGGCTGAGGTTGATCACGTCGGCGCCCTGGTCGGCGGCCCACTTGATGCCGGCCACCACCGTGGAGCTGGAGCCGGAGCCCCGCTCATTGAGGACACGGACAGGGAGGATCTTCACGGGAGCGTCGCCGGAGCAGTCCAGGATGGTACCGGCCACGTGGGTGCCGTGGTAATGGCCGTCATCCGCGTCATTGTCTCCGTCCACAAAGTCACGGCCGGAGAGGACCCGGCCCTGAAGAAAGGAGTGGCTGTCATCCACGCCGGTATCCACCACGGCTACCACGCCCTCGCCGGAGAAGGAACGGCCGTCGGTGAAGCCGTCAAAATGGCAGTCCTCCACGCCCCAGGAGTAGTGCTCACCCTGAGCGGAGGCGCCGGAGGAGGCGGTATCGTCCACCGGGGGAATGTACAGGTCGGGGGAAACGGTGACACCGTCAGACTCCAGACGCTGGAGGGCCTCTCTGGCCTGGGCGGGTGTGGAGAACTGGAGGACCCAGAGACCGGTGCCGTCGGTGATGACGGTCTCAGCGTCCAGATCACCGGCATCCAGATCATCGGCCCAGGCCAGGACGCGGCAGGTCTGGTAGGGGGCGGTGAGGGTGACGGTGGAGGTGGCCTGGTCCCAGTTCACGTCCAGGTCCAGGGCCTCGGCCACCGCCCGGACAGGTAAGTAGGTACGGCCGTTGCGGGCGTAAGCGGGAGCATCCAGAGCGCAGAGCTGGGTGTTGAGACTCATGGAGCTCTGACCGATGGGACAGCGGATCTCGTCGCCGTAAGGGCTGGTGATGATCACGGTCTGGGTGGCGGCGTCATAGTCCACGTCGGCGCCGGCCGCCTCCGCGATGGCGCGGATGGGAAGCATGGTGCGGTTGTTCTGCACGTCGGGAGCCACGTCCATCCGCTCCTCCACGCCGTCCAGGGTGAGGATGTTGGAACCGATGGTCAGCTCCATGGAGCCGAAGTAATGGGAGTCGTCCTGGCTCTGGATGAGCCGGGAGAGCTCTTTGTAGAAGCCGGTGTTGGTGCTGGAATAGGAGGCCGCATGAGCAGAAGGGAGCAGGGTGGCGGCGGCCAGCCCAAGAGCGAGGGTCTGCTTGAAGATGGGTTTCATAATGTTCCTCCTTCATGAAAAACAGGTAAGTGGATGGTACAGGATGTTCCGTCGGGAGACCACCGGAGAGAACCGGGACCATTGTCTCGCAGAAGGAACGGAATGGATCAGGCATCCGGTTTTTACGTTCGCGTCCGGTCCCTAGTCCGGTGTGAGACCATCATATCCCTTTTTCGAAGGAGAAGATATGAAGCAACTGTTTAATACAAAAAAAGAGACTGGCTCAGATGGAAAAAACGTCCATCTGAGCCAGAAATCTGCTCCGCTATCGGCTTTTGATATCATCCGTTTCGACCTCCTGAAAGACCAGAATATCATCTACCCGCACATCAAAAAGACGGCTGAGGGAAAAAAGGGCGCAGACGCTGGGCTTGAGCGTCCCAGAGGTCCAGCCGTAGTAGGTACGGGAGGAGGTAAGGCCGCAGGCGTCCAGAAGGACATCCATGGGGACTCCTTTTTCCCGGCGCAGGGCCTTGATGCGCGCCCCGGTGGCGTGGAGGTCGAGTTTATAGATCCTACGGTATGGTTCCATTCCGGTCATCTCCTTTCTGCAATTCAGAAGACGGAGCGTGACCCGGCGGAGGCCGGCGGAGCCTGAGCCCATTATAGCCCCCGGGGGCCGGAACTGTCAATTCCGGCCGGGGAAAGAACGCTTGCGGCGGGGAGGGAGCGGGAGTATAATAAAAAGTACTCCCGAAGCGCGGAGGGGCCCCGGAGCCATGTATGGGGATCACAGAGGCGATTGACCTGGCTGGATCCAGGTCCATACATGATCGGGAGGTGTCTGCCATGAAGCAGGTGCGCAAGACAAGTGAGGAACGGTCCCCCCTCTACGCAATCGACCGGAACCGGATCCGCGGCGGGCTCCGCCAGCTGAGAAAGCGGGCGGGGCTCTCGGCGAAGGATGTGATGGAGGCAACCAGCGTGAACAGCGTGCAGGCGGTGTACCGCTGGGAGCGGGACAGCTATCAGGAGGAGTATCAGGCCCTTCCCTCGCTGGAGGATCTGTGCTGCCTGAGCAGGCTGTACGGTGTGTCTATCCACGACATCCTGATGGGAGGAGCCGCATGAGCGGCCGGCCAGAGCGCCGCGGGAGAGCCGGGTGCCCCGTGTCTGAGGACACGGGGCACCCGGTTTTTTTGAGAATGGAGCAGAAAGAAAACACTTACTTCATATCTTTTTATGGAAACACCGCTTGTCATGGAGTATAATGGAAAAGTAAAAGCGGCTGTAAGGAGCCGCAAAAAACCGGGAGCTGGCTCCCGGAGCTTGTTTTGGGAGGTAATGCCATGTCTTTGAAGAAATATGTGCTAGAGGATCTGAAAAAAGGCGACCATGTGGCCTTGAGTTACGGGCAGAACCAGCAGGCCGTCGGGATCGTGCTGGATCTGAATGAAGATCTGATCCAGATCCAGACGCAGAAGGGAAAATCCAGGATCCTGCTGGACAGCATTATCTCCTATGAGACCATTGAGATAGAAGAGCCCGTTCCTGCCCCGGCGGCGAAAGCGCAGGAACAGGCGGCACCTGCCCGCCCCGCTCCGGCCCGGGAGCCCACCGCCGAAGAAAGGATTATTACCGAAATGGAAGGCAGCCGGGTGCCGCCGCTGGAAGAGGTGGCCGACCTGAAGGGCATCCGGGCGGCGGCCAAGGCCATGGAAGACCGGGACGTGCTCCGGATGGTGGGAAGCATTCTGGATGCCGCTTCCTCCGCCGAGAAGCAGCAGGGCAGCGGCCGGGAGGACAAGCTGCGGGACACCATGGCCCGGGCCAGATCGGCCATCCGGGACTATCCCCAGGGTTCCCCCATCTTTCAGCGGGTGCTGGGCGCCCTGTATCTGATGCAGTCGGAGTTCGGCAGGGCGGAGGAGGCATTCCGGGCCGCCGGCTGGTACAAGGGCGCGGCCTATGCCGCCCAGTGGGGCAGCCATCCCAAGGAGCTGCGGAGCTATCTGGAGCGTTACCTCCGCAGCGAGGAGGTGTGGGAGCGGGACCTGGTGCGGCAGTACGTGGATCAGGCGGTGAGCAGCCGGGACGTCGCGGCGCTGTGCGACTGCCTGCGCCGCTCCGCCGCCCCGGAGGAAGAGCGGCTGCGCTCCCTGATCGACTGCGCGGTCTATCTGGCCCACAAAGGAGGTTTTTCCATTCGCTGGACCGACCCCGCGGACCTTTACTCGGCAGACAACCTGCGTGCAGTACTGGCATCCCTGCCCTCGGACTGGAATACCGGAGGCGGAGAACCCGAGAGCGCCCCGCCGCAGACTGCTGAGAGCGCACCGGAGCAGGAAGCGGTCTGGCAGACCGGCGCCATCAAGAACTATTACGAGAGCTGTTTCGGTTTTATCCGGGAAAAGGATACTGACTGCTATTTCTATATCCGCCAGGTGAAGGATGAGGATATTGATCTGCGTCAGGCCCTGTATTGCGGGGAATGGAAGAACCTGGAGGTACGCTATCAGAACGGCGTGGGACTGAAGGGCCGCAGCGCCAGCGCCATCGAACTGACCGAGCGGGGCAGGGCTGAGGCCAGAAAACGTCTGGCCCGCTACCGGGCGGGAATGACCGCTCCGCAGGAGTTATGCCGGGGCCGCATCGAGCGGTACAGCCAGGAGAATGATTGGGGCGCCATCTGGTATGACGGAGCGTCTTACGGATTTTACCGCAGCGCCGTGGCAGACCCCTTCCTGCGGGCTTATCTGGATAACCTGTTTGATTTCGGGGCCGAAAACGAGTTGGAGGTGACCTTCGTCACCGATGTGGCCAAAAACGGCAAGACCGTGGCTAAACAGGTGGCGGCGGCTCAGCCTTTTCCGGAAGTGGAGCGGCAGGAATGGCTCCGCCGCCGGGATGTGACGGCTGAGGAGGCCCAGCGGTGGCAGGCCCGGCTGGAGAAAGGGCAGGAAGAGCCGGAGGGACCGGAGCCGCTGGCCCCGGATGAGGATCCCTATCCCCATCTGAATTATGAGGCGCTGGAGCCATGGCGTGAGCAGGAGGTCAAGCCCAAGACGGCCGCCCCGGCAGTCCCTATTCCCGCTTCTGAGCCGGTGCCGGTTCCGGTACAGCCCGGGGAGAACGGCGAGGAGTGCTACCGCCGGGCTTATCAGGCGGCGGCAGGCGGCGAGCTGAAAAAGGCGGAGCAGCTCTTTTTGCAGGCACTGGCCAAAGGAGGCAGGGCCGAGAGCTGCGTGGCCGAGCTGGTGACGCTCTATCTCCGGCAGGAGGACCGGGTCAAGGACGCCTTCGCGGTGCTGGATCAGTACGGCGGGTGTCTGCCCGAGGAGAAACGGATGAACCTGGAACTCCAGGTGTGCCAGAAGGGCAAGGACCGGGAGACCAGGGAGCGGCTGGTACGGGTGCTGGGCGACGCCATCGAGATGACCCCCAAGATCAGCGCCCGGTTCCACTACATGATGCTGCGGGGCAATGCACTGCGGCAGCTGGGCGAATATGACATGGCCCTGCGGGTCTACCAGCAGTGGCGGGACCTGTACAACAGCGAGCTGCAGGCCATGGGTGGCCGGGCTGTGACCCAGTACAGCGGCTGGCTCAACGCCATTAAGCGGGGGGAGGCCTGCTGTTACTATTTCCTGGGCGACATGGAGAAGGCCCAGAGCCTGGCACGGGAGCTGCGCCGGGTCAACGCCGATGACGAGGCCGCCCAGGCCATCCTGAACGGTACCCTGGCCGAGAATATGATGGCTCTGGAGCTGGACAGCGGAAGCGGAGACGAGGAGAGCGCCCTCCCGCCTGAGGAGGATGAGATGGCCGACCGGTCTCTCAGCGAATACGTGAAAGACCGCATCCGGGAGCTGGATATGGGCAGCCTCATCAAGAACCGCTACAGCCGGAACATAGAGGACGGAACCTTCACGGGCACCCCGGAGGAGGCAGTGAAGGTCATCGAGGTCATTTTGTCCGAGCAGGGCAGCTCCTTTGAGAGCAAGAGCAAGCATCTGCTGTGCGCAGCCAAGATCCTCTCCCAGGTGTGGGAGGGGCATGGCGACAAGTGGGCCAGCCTGAACCGGCAGGATCTGCTGCGCAGGCGGAATATCCGGATCAATGCCGGACGAAGCATGGCCGCCTATGGCAACTACCTGATGTCCACCCCGGCGACAGTAGTGACTGCCGCCAATTCCGCCCAGGCCGACAGCGCCCGGTTCCTGTACCTGGAGAGCCTGGGGCTGCTGAACAACCGGGAGGAGCAGAACTATGTCAACTCCTTCACCCATTACATTACCTCCTACTTCTGCGGTCAGGAGGAAATGCAGAAGCGGGTGCGGGAGAGCGGCCGCCTGAGCAGCTGTTCCATCCAGCAGGGCCTGTCCATGCTGAAAGGGAGCCAGGGCGCCCCCCTGTCCGAGGAAGAACTGGCCTACGGGATGCTGCAGCTGCTGGCCGTGCTGCGCAGCAGCGACCAGGGGCGTTCTCCCGCCCGGAACCGGGACAGTATGAACCGGCTGATCCGGGAACTGGAGGAGGCACTTTATCAGAGCCCCTACCAGAAGGCCATCCGGGCCCAGTTCCGCCGGATGGGGATTGGGGATGAGGGCCCCACGATCATGGGCTTCAAGACCGAGCTGCGGGCGGCCAACGCGGAGGCCAAGGTGCGGGAGCAGCGGCTGAAGGCAGCCCTGTCCGCAGCGGCGGACCAGCCCCTGGGCGGTCTGGCCCAGAGCGAGAAGATCGCCGCGCTGCGGGACGAGAGCTGGGCGCTTTGGATGAGCTGCACCGACTGGGAGCGGCTGAAAAAGAGCGTACAGCTCATGACCCGGCTGAGCCAGGCCGGCGACGCCGCCGACTTTGAGCAGCGGGAAGATATCCTTTCCACGGTCATCGGGCAGATTGTGCAGCTGTGTACCGAGATCAGCCAGTGGCCCACCCGCATCTCCTATCTGCTGCTGCGGCCCGAGCTGCTGCGCATCCGCGAGACCCTGGCCATGGAGCGGGGCAAGCTCTACCGCCTGTCGCCCCACATCACCCTGGAGCAGTCCAGCGAGATCGCTCCCTACATCGACCGGGAGCGGAGCGACGTGGTGTGCGTCCACCTGATGCTGAGCAACGGACCGGGCCTGCAGATGGCCGACAACATCCAGCTCCATGTGAGCTGCCCCGAGGGCGTAAGCCTGCTGGGCGGCGAGGAGGCACGGCTGCGGGGCATCCGGGGAGGCGGCAGTGAGGAGATCATCCTCCGATTCCTGGTGGACAGCGCCACATGGGAGCAGGGCTCCTTCGCCATCTCGGTGGAGGGAGAATACAGCTATAAGCGGGACGCCCAGAACATCGAGCAGGGGCGCACCGAGCCCACAGAGTTTGCCGTGGTGCTGCGCAAGAGCGGCGAGCCCATCAGCAATGTGTTCCGGGGGCTGGACCGGTCGGAGATGACCGAGGACTCCATGTTCTTCGGCCGGGATGAGATTATCAACAGCATGGTGGACATGATGCGTCTGCCCACCGGGCGCTTCAACTACGGGCACGGGCTGGTCCTGTACGGACAGACCCGGGCCGGCAAGAGCAGCATCCTGTTCCACCTGAAAAAGCGGGTGCGCCGGACCTACGGTGACCGGGTGCTGCTGGTGGACCTGGGCAATATCCACGAGGTGGCCAATACCGGAAACCTGTTTATCAACCTGCTCTACCGGATCGTGGGCGAGCTGGAGGAGATCCCCTCCGCCATCCGCCGGACACTGGAGGAACGGATGGGCTGCACGCTGGCGGACTACCGGGAACGGTTCCTGGCTGAGCCTCAGTACGCGGAGGTGCTCTTCAGCGGCCTGATGCGGAAGCTGGATAATCTGCTGGAAGAGCCGGAGCAGGGCGAACCCATGATGATCCTGCTGATGATGGACGAGTTCTCCTGTATCCATGAGGAGATCCGGAAGGGCAGCCTGCCCCAGCGGTTCATGTACTTCTGGAAAGCCCTGCTGGAAAACCACGCTATCTTCACAGTGGTGGCGGGCCAGGACGACATGCCCCAGTTCATCCAGGAGAACCAGAACGCCTTTATGGCCATGCAGCTGATGAAGGTGACCTACCTGGAGGAGCAGGCGGCCAAGCGGCTGATCTCCGAACCCATCCTGCTGCCCGATGGGGGGAGCCGGTACATCGACTCGGCCCTGGACGAAATGTACCGCCTGACGGCGGGCAGCGCCTTCCTGATTTTGCTGCTGTCGGCAGCGCTGGTGGACTACCTGAACAAGCGGGGCGCCGACCGGGTGACCAAGGCCATCATTGACGGCTTCCTGCGGGAGCGGGTATTCTGCGGCAACAGCTGCCTGACCAGCGCTACCTTTGAGGCCCAGCTCCAGGACCGGTCCGACGGCACCCTGGAGGGAGAGAACACCGAAGTACTCACAGCAGTGGCCCGGGCCTCCCGACGGGGCGGCCGGGCGGAATACGCCGACATCCGGAAGCTGTGCCCCCAAATCGGGGGCGAGCGGCTGGACTGGCTGCTGGACCGGCTGGCGGAGCGGGATGTGCTGGTGTGTGAGATGGGACAGGACACCCGCTACTACCGGATCGAGGTGGAGCTGCTGGCCCGCTGGCTGCTTTACCTGAACGGAGCCGGGGACTGAGCCGCCGGAACAGAGAAAGAGAGGAAAGGCCATGACCGATAAAAATGTATTTGTGGTGGGCCCTGAGGCCACCGGACCGGCTTTCATCGGCCGCCGGCAGGAGGTGCGGCAGCTGCGCGGCCGGGTGCTGGAGGCCAGACAGAGCACCGGGTACGCGGTGGTGGGCCCCTACCGGATCGGCAAGAGCTCGCTGGTGTCCTACGCCCTGCGGGAGGATGAGATCCGGGGACAGGGGCAGCTGTATGTGAAGATGGTGATGAAGGATTACATCAGTGCCTACCACTTCTGGACCGCGCTGCTCGCCGGGATCGGCATGGAACTGGAGGAGTACAGCCGTGTCCGGCCGGAGGGACCGGACGTGACCGGACTGGCCCAGCGGCTCCAGCACGCCGCGGAGCAGCCCCAGGACGAGAACTGGTACATCCGGCTGCATGGAGAGCTGACTATAGGCATGCGGAAGCTGAAGGAGCACCGGATCCCACTGGTCCTTATCATTGACGAGTTCGACCACGCGGCCAGGGTGTTTGAGGGCAACGCCAGCTATTTCAGCCTGCTGCGTACCTTCGGAACCGGTGCCGACTACCTGGTCAACACGGTGCTCATCGCCCGCCATGAGCTTCACACCATCGAGGAAAAGGACCCGGCCACTTCCAACCTGGCGGGCGCCTATGAGCAGCTCATATTGCGGGACATGAACGAGAGCGATATGGAGGATTACTACGGCGTACTGGCCGACTGCAACGTCTTTCTGGATGAAGAGGCGCGGGAGCGGCTGTACCACTACGCCGGGACCTATCCCTATCTGCTGTCCATGTTCGGCCGGCAGATGGCCGAGATGGGCCTGATGGGAAAGCGGGTGGACAGCGCGGCGCTGGACCGGATCTTTGAGGACCGCCTGCCCATGGTGGACAGCCACTACAAGCACCTGGTGGAATCCCTGCGGCAGGACAGAGACCTGGAGAAGATCATCGGCGTCACCATCGGCCCCTCCATGGACATGACGGTCCGGGATATCAAGCACCTGGAGGCCCTGGGTTACCTGAAGGAGACCGAGGAGAGGTATGTGGCCTTCTCCCCGGACTTCTGTGAGTACCTGCGGGGCGTGCAGGCCGACTTCCCGGCCTGGGAGCTGCTGATGGAGACCGAGCGGACGCTGAAGGGATTCTTCGGCCAGGCGTACCCCATGCTCAAGGAGTTCCGGTACGTGAGAGGCCAGGAGGACAGGACCCCGTGGGACAGGGTGAAAGACACCTACCCGGAACTGAAACTCAACGGCGATATGATGAAAAAGAGCATGAAGAGCATGCTCCGGTGGACCGACGAGGCGACTGTACTGGACGTATTGAGCCTTGACGCCGTCATCAAACGGATCAAAGCGGAGTGGGAGAAGTACCGGGATATGTTCGGGGGGAAGGATCTGGCATTCTGGGAGGAAAAGCTGGACCTGATCAACGAGGCCCGAAAGCCCATGGCCCATGCCCGGGCCGATGTGGTGCGGCCCCATCTGCCTACCCTGCGGGTGTACTGCGAACAGGTCCTGGAGCTGAAGCAGAAGTAAACTAAATAGAGGAAATAAAGGAAAGAAGTTCCTGCTGTATGACGGCGGGAGCTTCTTTTTTTGCTTTTTTTAAAAAATTTTTTCCCTTGGTGTACGAAAACGTACAACTTTTGGCTGTTGGGACCCAAGGGTGAAATGAGGTGAAGGAAGCAAGATGCAACGCGAGCAGAGCTGCCGGGAGGCGGTGCTCCGGCAGATGAAGCAGATGGCCAAAAGCAGACCCAACGACGTGGTGAAGCTGGCCTTTCTCGATGAGGAGCAGTTGGGCGAGATCGACAAGCTGGACCTGATGATGCTGTCCGAGCTGAAACGCACCGGAAACGGAGGGGTGGAGGTGAAGCTCAACGACCGGCTGAAAACATTGGAGCGGATCCTGGAGCTGCTGGACGGAGGACCGGAGGAAAAGGCAAGAGCGCTCTATCAGGCGCTGGAGAACGGGGCGGAGCAGAAAGATGGAGCTTGACCGCTTCTCCCCCAAGCAAAGGCAGGTGCTCACCTGGTGGTGCGACCGCTCCCCCTGGCGGGAACGGGAGGCCATCATCTGCGACGGGGCGGTGCGCAGCGGCAAGACACTGTGCACCGGGCTCTCATTCTTCTGCTGGGCCATGCGGCGCTTCAACGGGGAGAGCTTCGGCCTGTGCGGAAAGACCGTGGGCTCCCTGCGGCGGAACCTGATCGCCGGGCTGCTGGGGCTGCTGGGAGAGCTGGGCTTCCGCTGTGAGGACCGGGTGAGCCGGAACCAGATCCGGGTGAACTTCGGCGGACGGGAGAACACCTTTTACCTGTTCGGCGGAAAGGACGAGGGGAGCGCCGCCCTGATCCAGGGCGTGACCCTGGCGGGAGCGCTGCTGGACGAGGTGGCGCTGATGCCCCGGTCCTTCGTGGAACAGGCCTGCGCCCGGTGCTCGGTGGAGGGGAGCAGGCTGTGGTTTTCCTGCAATCCGGAGTCCCCGGGACACTGGTTCTACCGGGAGTGGATCCAGAAGGCGGAGGAGCGGCGGGCCCTCTACCTCCACTTTACCATGGAGGACAACCCCTCCCTCTCCCCCGAGACCATCGCACGGTACGGCAGGACCTACAGCGGGGCCTTCTACCGGCGGTATGTGCTGGGGGAGTGGGTAGCCGCTGAGGGAGCGGTGTACGACTTCTTCGACGGGAGCTGCGTGCGCCGGCCGCCGGAGGGAGAGATGGAGCGGTGGTGCATCTCCTGCGACTACGGGACGGTGAACCCCGCCTCCTTCGGGCTGTGGGGCCTGCGGGAGGGGGTGTGGTACCGGGTGGAGGAGTACTACTACGATTCCCGCAGGGAGGGACGGCAGAAAACCGACCGGGAATACGCCCGGGCCCTGCGGGAGCTGGCCGGAGAACGGCAGGTGGAGCTGGTGGTGGTGGACCCGTCGGCGGCCAGCTTCATCGAGACGCTGCGGCGGGAGGGCTGGCGGGTGGTCCGGGCGGAAAACGACGTGCTGCGGGGCATCCGTATCACGGCGGAGCTGCTGCGGAGCGGGACGCTGGTCATCTGCCCGGAGTGTGAGGACGCCATCCGGGAATTCTCCCTCTACCGCTGGGACAGCGGCGCGGCAGGGGACCGGGTGAGAAAGGAGAACGATCACGCCATGGATGACATCCGCTATTTCGCCGCCACCGTGGCGGCCGGGAGACAGCAGGGCGGCGCAGGCGCGGTATGCGTGGAGCGCCGGGCCTTTTGACAGGAGGAATGGGATTGGGCTGGTTGGAACGAAAAAAACAGACCGCCGCGGGACGCGCGGTGCAGATGCGCCAGGGAGAACGGCACCCCTTCGGCGTGCTGGACGGATATGTGCCGCTGAGAAACGGCGAGATCGCCCTGTACCGGAGTATCCGGGAGGCGGTGCCCATTGTGGACGCCGCCATCTGGAAACTGATCCGGCTGGTGGGCGGCGTGACGGTGGAGAGCGCCGAAGCGGCGGCGCAGGAGGGGATGACGCACTTCCTGCGGACCGTGAATACGGGAAGAGGGCAGAGAGGCATCCAGTCCTTCCTGGATTGCTACCTGGACTCCATGCTGACCTGCGGACGGGCGGTAGGCGAGCTGGTGCTGGACCGGAGGGGGCGGGAGGTGACCGCCCTTCTGTGCGGCAATGTGGCCGACCTGGAGATCCGGGAGGGAGAGACCCCGCTGGATATGACCCTGTGCGCCCGGAGAAGCGATGGGACGGTGGAGGAGCTGCCCAGGCAGGAGCTGCTGCTCTTCACGCCCTTTCAGCCTGAGACCGACAGCCCCTACGGCGTGAGCCTGCTGCGGTCCATGCCCTTCCTGACCGGTATTCTGCTGAAGATCTATCAGGCCACCGGGATGAACTGGGAACGGATGGGCAACGTCCGCTTCGCGGTGGTCTATAAGCCGGGCGGGGACGGGCTGGAGCGGGCCTATGCCCAGGAGCGCAGCCAGGAGATCGCCCGGGAGTGGTCCAACGCCATGCAGGCCGGGAAGGACGGAAGCGTGCGGGACTTCGTGGCGGTGGGCGATGTGGACATCAAGGTCATCGGTGCGGACAACCAGGTGCTGGACAGCGAGGTGCCGGTGCGGCAGATCCTGGAGCAGCTGGTGGCCCGGACGGGCATCCCGCCCTTCCTGCTGGGGTTGAGCTGGTCCACCACCGAGCGGATGAGCGCGCAGCAGGCTGACATGATGACCAGCGAGATCACCGCCATCCGGCGGAGCCTGACCCCGGTGGTGGAGCGGATCTGTGAGCTGTGGCTGCGCGTACACGGATACGAGCCCCGGGTGGAGGTGAGCTGGGAGGATATCAATTTGCAGGACCTGGTGGAGGAGGCAAGAGCCGAGCTCTACCGGGAACAGGCGGTGAAGGTCCGCAGAGAGAACCAGGGGGAGAAGTGAGCGAAAAGGAGGAGCGGAGATGAAGATCATCAAGGACGCCGGCGTCAGCGAGAGCGCCGGGGTGAGCCAGGAGGAGCTGGCCCTTATCCGGAGCCAGAGCCGGAAGGAGCTGACGGCCGGGGAGGTGTATACCTTCTGCGTGCGGCTGTGTGACAACGAGGTGGACCGGGAGTATGAGCGCTTTCCGGAGGAGACGCTGGCTGAGCTGGCCGGGCTCTTCGTGGGCAAGTGCGGCGTGTTCGACCACAAGTGGAGCGCCAGGGAACAGGTGGCCCGGATCTATAAGACCGAGCTGGTGCGGGAGGAGAACGTCCGCACGGCGGCGGGAGAGCCGTACTGCTATCTGAAGGGCTACGCCTACATGCTGCGCACCGAGAGCAACCGGGACCTGATCGCCGAGATCGAGGGCGGCATCAAAAAAGAGGTGTCGGTGGGCTGCGGCGTGGAGCGGGCGGTGTGCTCGGTGTGCGGCGAGGACCTCCACGACCGGAGCCGCTGCGTCCACGTGAAGGGCAGAGAGTACGGCGGCAAGCTGTGCTGGGCCGAGCTGAGAAACGCCACCGACGCCTATGAGTGGTCCTTTGTGGCGGTGCCTGCCCAGAAAAAGGCGGGGGTCATCAAGAGCATGGGGAGCGGCAGCCTGAAAGAGCTGGCCGGGGAGCGGCCCGAGTGGGCCGAAGAGCTGAAACAGCTGGAGCGGGAGGCCGCCGCGGGCCGCCGCTATCTGACGGACCTGCGCAAAGAGGTGGCCAGGCTGGGCGGCCTGGCCGAGCCCAACCTGAAGCATGAGGTGCTGGAGGGCATCGTGGAGCGGCTGGAGGAGGCCGAGCTGGCCGCGCTGAAAAAGGCCTATGAGGAGCGGCTGGAGGGCCTGTGCCCGGCACGGCCCCAGCTGAGCTACAAAAGCAAACAGGCCGGACAGGACCGGCAGGACGAGATGTTTCGAATTTAAAAAGGGGGAGTTTGAATGAAGCGGGTTTCTTTTGACGGGATCGGCCAGGTACTGGCCACTTTTGAAGCGGAAGAGGGCGTGAAGGCGGGGCAGACCGTGGAGATGAGCGGCGACGGCACCGTGAAGCTGTGCGCCAACGGCAAGCGCCCCGCCGGTGTGGCGGTGGCGGTGCGGGACGGCTGCGCCGCCGTGCAGGTGAGAGGCTTCGTCACCGTGAAGGCCGCCGGCGTGACGGCGGGCTGGGTGAAGCTCTCCGCCGACGGCAGCGGCGGCATGAAGGTGGATGAGAGTATGGGCGTGGAGCACCTGGTGGCCGAGGCGGATGACACTGCCGGCACCATCGTGGTGCTGCTGTAAAAAAGGAGGATGGATCGATGAGCTATCAGTATGACAATCTCCGCCTGGAGAAGGGCATGTACAACGAGGCGGGACGCTCCTTTACCCAGGTGCTGGAGCGGGAGGACCCCTCTGAGCAGTACCGGGGCACTGCCATGGAGGGCCTGGACGCCTATCAGCGGCAGCTCAAGCGCTTCGACATCAGAGTGAAGGGCGCGGGCAGCGACCCGGTGGAGAAGTTCTTCGCCAATTCCCAGTCCGCCGTGCTCTTCCCCGAGTACATCGCCCGCGCCGTGCGGCAGGGCATGGAGGAGAGCGACCTGCTGCCCCATATCACCGCTACGGTGACCGAATTTGACGGCATGGACTACCGTTCCATCACCTCCGTGCCCGAGAAGAGCCAGCGGGAGATGCGGCATGTGGCCGAGGGCGCGGCCATCCCCCAGACCCAGGTGCGCACCCAGGAGAACCTGGTGCGGCTGCACAAGCGGGGCAGGATGCTGGTGGCCTCCTATGAGGCGGTGCGCTATCAGAAGCTGGACCTGTTCTCCGTGACCCTGCGGCAGATCGGCGCCCACATCAACCGGATGCACCTGGAGGACGCCATCGACGTGATCATCAACGGCGACGGCAACAGCAACCCCGCCTCCTCCCTGACCGTGGGTACCAGCCCCATCGGCGGCACCAGGGGTACCCTGACCTATGACGACCTGGTGGACTTCTGGGCCCAGTTCGACCCCTATGAGATGAATACCCTGCTGGTGAGCGGCGACGTGATGCGCAGCCTGCTGAAGATGAGCGAGTTTCAGAATCCCCTGACCGGCCTGAACTTCCAGGGTACCGGCAAGCTGGCCAGCCCTCTGGGCGCCAAGCTGCTGCGCACCTCCGCCCTGAGTACCGGCACTCTGATCGGCATGGACAAGAATTACGCGCTGGAGATGGTCCAGGGCAGCCAGGTGATGGTGGAGTACGACAAGCTCATCGACCGGCAGCTGGAGCGGGCGGCCATCACCAGCGTCAGCGGTTTCGCCAAACTGTTCGTGGACGCGGCCAAGGTGCTGAAGGTGTAAGCGAGCGGGACAGGAGGACTGGATGGAGAACGAGGCACTGGAGTTGGCCATGGCGCTGGGCCGCGCGGACGAGACGGAGCGGGAGAATCTGCGCGTCCTGTGCCGTGCGGCGGTGCAGGCCTGGACGGCGCGGCTGCGGCCGGGAGTGCGCGCGGAGGACTGCGGCCCCGCCCTTGCACTGGCTGCGGCCTGGACGGCGCTGGCCATGCTGGGAGAAGAGGATGTGCGGCGATTCTCCGCCGGGGACCTGACCATCGAGACCGGCGGCGGAGAGCGGGGCGGACGCCTGCGCAGACAGGCCGAGCAGATCATGGCCCCCTACCGGAAGGACGACGGATTCGCGTTCCGGGGGGTGCGGGGATGAGCCGGAGGGCCTTTGACGGAGTGCTGCGGCGGTACGGGGAGCAGGTATTGCTGACCGGAGAGACCGGAGCGCGGAGGGCCAGGGCGGTGATCCGGCCTGTTCTGGAGCGGAGCGGGGAGGGGACGCAGTTCCTCCCCACTCCCCTGGGCCGGAGGAGGACCGACCGCTTCCTCTACCTGGGAGAGCCCGGCGTGCCGGTGGCATGGGGCGACCGGGTGGAGTGGAGCGGCCCTCCCTGCCGGGTGAGCCGGGCCCAGGCCATCCGGGTGGGAGAGGAACTCTCCCACTGGCGGGCCGAGCTGCGGCCGGAAGACGAGGAGTGAGCCATGGCGGGACTGGACGATATCCGGGAGCGGATGACAGCGTATCTGAACGAACAGGGCATAGCGGCGGTGAGCGCCTGGCCCGAGCGGGAGAGAAGAAAGACGGAGGGCGCGGTGGCGGCGGTCTCCCTGCGGAAATGCGAGAGCACCGGGCACGGTTTCGGGGACTACCTGGGCGAGCGGTATGACCGGGAACGGGACAAGTGGGAAGAGCTGTACGGGAAGAAGGTCATCCTGACCTTCGGGCTGGACCTGTACGCCGGCACCGGAGAGACCGGCGGCGAGGCACAGGTGCGGACGGCCTTCGACAAGCTGGCCCAGGCATTGCAGACAGGGTGCCCGGCGGGTTTGCGGGTGAAAGAGCTATCCTGCGGGGAGACCGGGTACGACAAGGCGGCGGGGCGATACCGGTGCCCGGCGGAGGCGGTGTGCGAGGCCTATCTCTACGCCATCGCCGACGAGGGCGGCGCCTTCCTGGATTTTGAGGTGAAAGGAGCGGGACAGATTTGAACAGTCTGACCAAGCATGAGCGGCCGGGCGTGTACTCGGCCTATGAGGCCTCGGCGCTGGTGCAGAGCCGGGACGGCGGCGCCTCGGTGGGCATCGCGGCCCGGTGCGGCGGAGGGACGGCGGATACGCTGTACCGGCTGAGCCGGTATGAGGAGGCTGTGGCCGCCTTTGGCGCGGAGGAAAACATGACGGCGCTGATCCGGCTGCTGTTCCGGAACGGCGCGGCGGAGGTGTACGCCGTGCCCGTGGCGGCGGAGGGCGGATATGACGCCGCGTTCGCGCTGCTGGCGGCCACGGAGGGCATCGGGGTGGTGACCTGTGACAGCACCGAGCTGACGGTGCAGGAGAAGCTGCGCGAGAGCGTGAAGGAGGCCTCCGCCGCCCGGCGGGAGCGCATCGCCGTGGTGAGCGCGGGCGATCAGACCGTGGCCCAGCTGGCCCAGCGGGCGGAGAGCCTGAACAGCGAGCGGATGGTGCTGGTGGGCCCCGCCGCGGCAGAGGGGACCGGTGCGGAGCTGGCCGCCGCCGTGGCAGGAGCCATCGCCGGAGAGAGCGATCCCGCCATTCCTCTGGGCGGCGCGGAGCTCTCAGGCATCGGCGGCCTGAGCGCCCGGTACGGTGACAGCGAGATCGACACCCTGGTGCGCGCCGGCGTGACGCCGGTGGAGGAGATGGGCGGCATCGTGTCGGTGGTGCGGGGCGTGACCACCCGGACCAAGACCGGTGAGGCCGCCGATGTGACCTGGCGGGAGCTGACCACCATCCGCATCGTGGACGATGTGATCCCCGCCGTGCGCTCTGCCCTGCGGGCCAAGTTCCGCAGGGCCAAGAACACCGAGCAGAGCCGGGGGGCCATCCGCTCCCAGGTGGTGCTGGAGCTGGAGAACAAGATGAGCCGGGAGATCATCACCGGGTATGACGGCGTCCGGGTGAGCGCGGACAGCGAGAACCCCACCGTGTGCGTGGTGGAGTTCTCCTTCACCGTAGCCCACGGCCTCAACCAGATCTGGCTGAGCGCCCATATCACCGTGTGACCGGATCGAGGAGGAAGGAACGTTGAATATTGGAGGATTTCCCACCAGCAGTGATATCTACATCGAGGTGGACGGGAAAAAGGTTGCGGTGGTGCAGAGCTACGCCGCCCGCAGCAGCAAGACCAGCCAGACAGTGGAGGCCTTCGGCGAGGACCAACCGGTGGCCACCATCCCGGGCCAGCGCAGCCATGTCATCGAGCTGACCCGGCTCTACGCCACTGACGAGGCCATCCGGGACGGCATCAACTTCCACGAGCTGGAGGACTTCAGCCTGGTGATCTGCAAGCCGGACCGGAAGATCATCTACTCGGGCTGCCAGTGGAGCAGCATCAGCGAGAACGGCGCGCTGGGAGCCATGGTGGTGGAGAAGATCACGGTGGTGGCCGCCAAGCGCATCGAGACCACGGTATGAGCGGCGGCGCGTGGAGCGCCCTGATTGCCGGGGCGGAACGGCTGGAGCTGGAGGACGGGTACGCCCTCCGGCTCCTCAGCGCCCAGGAGACGCTGGAAGCCGGACGGGAGGCAGAGGAGCTGGCCCGGGACGGGACGGAACGGGCCCTGTGCGCCAATGCGTGCCTTGTGGCCCGGGCCCTGGAACGGGAGGGCGAACGGGTCTATCCCCACGGCCGCGCGGCGCTGGAGGGGATGACCGCACGGCAGATCGGAAGCCTGGCCCGGAAGTGGGCCGCCTTCGACCGGGCGGAAAATCCCTCCGCCGGGGACGGAGAACAGGCGGAGGAGCTGAAAAAAAGCCTGGGACAGGCCCCGGACCAGCGGCTGCGCTGGCGTGTGCTCCGTACCATGGGCGCCCTGCCCACGGAGGAACGGGTACGGGAGATGAAGGAGCGGGATTACCTCTGGTGTGCGCTGAACCTGCTGCTGGACGAGGAGGAGCGGCTGGACAGGCTGTGTCCCGCCTGCCGGGCCGAGGCTATGGAGGGGAGATGCCCTGTCTGCGGCGGCCTGGTGACCCAGGGCGAAGGAGGACATAACCAGGCCTTTGACGAGGCCCGCTTCCAGGCGCTGAGCCGGGGGGAACAGGTATGACCGACTATCTGAAGGAGCTGCTGGAGGAGCAGGAGGAAGCGCACAGGAATGAAACGGAGCTGGTGATCCCCCGGAGCGGCGAGGACTGGCGGACGGCGCGCCGGGATACGGCGGCAGAGACGGACGTGGAGAAAACAGATGTGGCCGCCGGGCCAGGGGAAGGCCTGACGGCGGCGGAAGTGCCGGAACGGGACCTGCTCACCGGGAGGGAGCAGGGAGATCGGCCAGCCGCGGAGCACCTGGAGGAGCAGCTGACCGGACTGGCCGGAATGACCGGCGGCCCGGGTATGGGCGCTGTTCCGGAAAAGGCGGCAGAGGCCGGAATGGAAACGCGGGTCCGGGGCCTGAGTATGGCCGGACCCGGCGCGGCGAAGCGGACCGGGGGGAGCGGGACGCTGTACGGACAGCTCAGACGAAGCGGCGCGGCGGCGGAGTACAAGGGACGGACCGGCAGCGCCGACCGGATCATCCCTCTGGAAAAGAGCGGGGGCGAAGAGACGGCCGGCCTCACCCCGGCGGAGCTGGATCTGGCGTTCCAGCGGGATGCCCGGCGGTACGATGGGGCCTTTGCGCTCTATTAAGGGCCGGACGGAAAGGAGAACTATGCGGCTGAATACCATGCGGTATAAGGACTTTGTATGGCCCCACAACCCGAGGACCTATACCATCGAATATGAGCGGGTCATGGCGGAGAACAAGGTGCCCTTCGGGCGCTATCACTTGCAGGACCTGGGTCCCACCCGGCGGGTGATGCGGGGCGAGGGGGAGTTCGTGGGTCCGGACGCCTACCGGCAGTTTCAGGCGCTGGCCGCCGTCTTCTACCGGGAGGGGCCGGGGATGCTGGTGCATCCGGTATGGCAGTGCGCCAACGCCTATTTCGTGGAGCTCTCGCTGAAGCAGGAGCCCAGAAGCGACTATGTGCGCTACACCTTCACCTTCTGGGAGAGCTATGACGGCTACAAGGGCGAGCTCAGGACCGAGGGCGGCGGCTCCGCGTCCGCCGGGACGGGCGCGGGCGGCGGAAGCGGCGGACAGTGGCACACGGTGAAGCGGGGGGAGAGCCTGTGGGCCATCGCCGGGAAGTACGGCGTGAGCCTGACCGAGCTCATTAACCTCAACCCCCAGATCAAGAACCCCAACCGGATCCTGGTGGGGGAGAAGGTGAGGGTAAAATAATGGAATTCTGGCTGACCGGCTGGGATGGGAGCCGGATGGAGCTGCCCCAGACGCTGACATGGAAGCTCTGCTACGGGCTGGGGGAGCCCTGCGACAGCTTCCAGCTTATGTGCATCTGGGACGAGGCGGCGGCCGCCGCTCTGGGAAAGGCCACCCGATTCCATGCGGCGGAGGATGGCGAGAAGCAGTTCACCGGCGTGGTGGACGAGTGCGAGACGGCCTGGGGGCCGGAGGGCGGGCGGCTGCGCATCCACGGACGGGGCATGGCGGCGCTGCTGCTGGACAACGAGGCGGTGGGGGCCGACTACCAGGTGGCCACACTGGCCGACGTCCTGCGGGATCACGTGACCCCCTACGGCATTGCCGCGGCGGGAGCGGCCCGGCTGCCGGCGGTGCCCGGCTTCTCGGTGGACACGGGAAGCAGCGAGTGGGCGGTACTGTACCGCTTCGCCCGGTATCACGGGGGCGTGATCCCGTGGTTCGACCGGGAGGGGCGGCTCCGGCTGGACGGACTGGAACAGAATACGCGGCGGATCATCGGACCGGAGACCCCGGTGACACGTCTGGCGCTGAACGAGAAGCGGTACGGCGTGCTCTCCGAGGTGCTGGTGCGGGACCGGACCGGCCGGGGATCCCGGCGGGTGGTGGACCAGAATTTTCTGGACCAGGGGGGACAGCGGCGGAAGGTGCTCACCCTGCCGCGAAAGAGCGGCTATGAGGCCATGCGGTACAGCGGAGAATATCAGCTCCAAAGGTCGGCCGAGGAGCGGCGGATGGTGACCCTGCGGGCGGCGGCGGGCGGCCTGGCCTGGCCGGGAGAGCTGGTGGAACTGCGGCTGGAGCGGCCCAAGGTCTCGGGGATATGGCGGGTCCGGGAGAGCGAGACCGGCGTGGACGCCGGGGGCCGCTATACGGAGCTGGTGTTGACATACGAGGGGGAAAACTGATTTGTGGATCTCCAGAGCGGGAAAAGAACGCCCCGTTGAGCGGGGCACGGCCCAGGTGGGCCGGGTCACCCTGGAAGGGGACCCGGCGGCCGCCTGCGCGGCGGAGGAGCAAAGGAACCTGCCGGTGTTCGGGCCCGGCGGCTACTGCTGGAGGCCGGCTTTGGACCAGGAGGTGCTGGTCCTGAAGACCGGAGATGCAGGAGAAGAGTCCTGCGTGGCGGGAGCCCGGTGCGCCGGCACGGTGGCACCGGGGGAGGTGTATCTCTTCTCAGGCGGCGGAAAGGCCGCCATCCGGCTGTATAATGACGGCACGGTGGCCATCACGGGCAGAAAAGTGATGGTAAACGGCGTGCTCCTCAGTCAGGGTGACGGAGAGAGCGGAGAAAACGGAGAGAGCGGCGCGGACAGCGGCGGCAGTACGGAGGAATGACGATGGAGCTGATGATACGGGACGGGGACTACGTGCCCGGCGGCGGCAGCTTCCGCACGGCGGAGGGAGCCGAAGAGCTGCTGGAGCGGGTCCTCTTCAAGCTGCAGGTCCGGCGGGGTTCGTTTCCCCTGCTGCCTGAGCTGGGAAGCCAGCTCTACCGGCTCTCCTCGGTAAAAAAGAGCCAGCGGGAGATCATGGCCCGGCAGTATGCGGCCCAGGCCCTGGCCGACGAGGAGGAATTGGAGATTACCGGCGTGACGCTGTCGGAAGAAAGCGGACAGGGACGGCTGAAAGTATATCTGCTGTGGCGGGGAGAGCCGCTGTCGGTGGAGACCTGGATCTGAGAGGGGGAGTGGAGTGAAGAGCATTGAGGAGATCTACCGCGAGATGCGGGCGGACTTCCTGAACAGGACGGGCCATGAGGCCGCGGGTAACGGCGATCTGGCGGTACGCCTGTACGCGGCGGCGGCCCAGGTGCACGCCCTGTATGTGCAGGGGGAATGGGTGACGCGGCAGTGCTTCCCCCAGACGGCGGCAGGGGAATATCTGGACCGGCACGCCCTGTTGCGGGGGCTGGAGCGGCGGGACGCGGTGAAAGCGGCAGGGACCATCTGTTTCCAGACCGGACAGGCAGCCGCCGCAGATCTGACCATCCCGGCAGGAACGGTGTGTATGACGGCAGGGCTGGTGCGCTTCCAGACTACGGAAGAGGCTGTCCTGCGGGCGGGAGAATCTTCCGTGGAAGTGCGGGCAGAGGCAGTGGAGGGAGGCGCCGCCGGCAACGCGGCGGCCGGGACGATCACAGCCATGGCGGTGGCGCCGGTGGGAGTGAGCTGGTGCACCAACCCGGCAGCTTTTACCGGAGGCATGGACCGGGAGGGCGACGAGGAGCTGCGGGCGCGGGTGCTGGAGACCTTTCGGCGGATGCCCAACGGCGCCAATACAGCCTTTTACCAACAGGGGGCCATGTCCTTTGAGCGGGTGGCCGCGGCGGCCGTCCTGCCCAGGAGCCGGGGAATCGGCACCGTGGACGTGGTGGTGTCCACCTGGGAGGGCCTGCCCGACAGCAGTCTGTTGGATGAGCTGACCAGGTATTTTGAGGAGCGCCGGGAGATCGCCGTGGACGTGACGGTGCGGGCTCCCTCAGTCATAAGGGTGGACATTACAGTGGCGGTGGCCCCGGCAGAGGGGTACAGCGGGCAGGAGGCCCGGACGGCGGTGCGCGATGCGCTGGAAGGCTGGTTCGACGGTACCCGGCTGGGGAAAAAGGTGCTGCGGGCCGAACTGAGCGGCCTGATCTTCGCCCTGGATGCGGTGGGGAACTGCGCTGTGACCATACCGGCGGAGGATGTGGCAGCGGAGGCCGACCAGCTGCCCCGACTGGGTACCCTGACCATAACGGACATGCCGTGAGCGGAGGGAGCGCATGAGCTATGGAGCGTATTTAAAAGACCTGCTGGCCCCACTGGGGGTCTATGACCTGGAAGGTACGGTCAACGGCGGTGAGCTGGAGTGCATCGGCGCGGCCCTGGACGGCGTGGAACAGGAACTGGAGGACATCGAGCGGGAGATGGTGCTGAGCACGGCGGAGGGGATGGGACTGGAGCGAATCGAGTCTCTTCTGGCCAGAAAGCCGGTGGCGGGCACACTGGAGGACCGCCGGGCGGCCCTGGCGGCGCTGCTGCGCATCGGCGGAGACAGCTTTACCCTGGCGGCCATCAACGACAATCTGCGCGGATGCGGCCTGAACGCCGTGGCCAGCGAGACAGGAGAGAGCGGCAGGGTGGAGGTACGCTTCCCCGATGTGCCCGGCGTGCCAGAAGGATTCGAAGAGATGCGGGCGATCATCGAAGATATCATCCCGTGCCACCTGCTGGTGACCTATGTATACTGGTATATCACATGGGAACAGATGGAGGAGCGGTTCCAGACCTGGGGGGAGATCGAGGAGATGGACCTGACCTGGGGCGAGCTGGAAAAGCTGGTCCGATAGGAGGAAACGATGCGAACGATCCAGAACAAAAAGGGATTTATACTGTACGAGAAGGAAAAGAGCGACCGGGTGTGGGAGGCGGTGGAGCGGCTGGCCAGACTCAGCGCCGGGGCGCTGGATGACAGCGCGGCCGCGGAGGTGGGCGTGCTGTTCGACGAGTGGACGCCGGGCCATACTTACTGTAAGGGAGAGCGGATCTCGGACCAGGAAGGACGGCTCTACCGGGTGGTGCAGGACCACACCAGCCAGGCTGACTGGCCCATCGGGGACACTCCGGCGCTGTATACGCCCTTGGGCGTGACGGCGGAGGAGCCGGAGGCCATACCGGAGTGGAAGCAGCCCCTGGGTGCCGAGGACGCCTATGCCAAGGGAGACCGGGTGCGCTTTGAGGGAGTGGTCTACCGTTCCCTTATGGACGCCAACGTATACGCTCCCAATGTGACGGGCTGGGAGGCAGAGGAGGTATGACCAGGGATCTTCTGAGCATCAAAAGATCCCTGGTCATGCCGGCGGCACAGGTGGACCGGAGAGACTCTACGGAGCGTTGATTGCGCGGGGACGGGAAATGCTTTATACTGGGGACCGGAGGAGGCGATGAGCCATGGATTGTGAGAAAATGGGGCCGCTGATCCGGAAACTCCGGCTGGAACGGGGAATGACGCAGTGCGCACTGGCCCGGGAACTTCAGATCAGCGACCGGACGGTCAGCAAATGGGAGCGGGGAGTTTCCCAAAGTTAAAGATACCACATCAATCCCACGCGGACTTTTGCTCAACCGATACAGCCGGAGGGCTGGATAACAAGAAAAGGCGGTATGCGCCCCGTGGAGGGGTAGCGTACCGCCTTTTCTTGTGGGGGTTTCCAAAGGGGGCAACGCCCCCATTTGGCACACGACTTTGCGAAGCAAAGTGTAGTGTATTATACGCTCTGCCGGCGTTGCCGTGAAAATGCCGTTGCCGCCGGGGAGGGCAAGGGCATTTGAAGCGGCAGGAAAACAGGGCTGTGCTTGCGTGGCGTGGAGCCGCAAGCGCAGGTCTGGACTCATCAGCAGACAGGGCGTATATGAAAGCCCCAGTTCCTCGTCCTACGCTCCAACTTGTGGACAAAGTGTCCCGAAGTTGTGGCCACACTCCCGGAAAAGTAGCAGGACAACGGGCAACCGTCAAGGCTGAAATGAACGGGTTTACACCCGGCCTTGACCTCCGCCCGCTGTCCCGCTGGATGGGTGGACAAGGCGGCCAATCCCTCAAAGTGCTTGGCCGCTCTCTTTCTGATTTTGAGGTATTCAGTTTTTCAAAATTGAATAATCAAAATAAATTTTTTCGATTGAAAAAATTTTATTTGTTATCATCTTCAATGCCATATTTTTTCTTTTGCCGAATCACATAATTACTGATTTTTTCATCATATAGTGGATACTGGTAATCCAACTGGCATGCCACTTCTGACGAAACCTCCCGGAACAATGCCATACATTGTTCAAAGGATTCCCACATATGGGGATAGGAATCCATATTATAAGTGGACATAAGTCGTTCCCACAATTCCTCTGGGACATATTGCTTCATAAATTTATAGTTTTTTCCCAAACTGAAATGAAATCCCTGTTTGATACCAATCAGCCAGGAAATCATGCGAAGCAATTCTTTTCGTACTATATCATTCATATGGTCAATAGCAAAAAGAATTTCTTTGCGGCATAAGCCCTTTACTACATATGTTGTAGTATTCCAAAATTCATTACAGCAATCGTCAAACATTCTTTGAGTAGGCTTCTGCAAGTGGTAGTCTATATCCGTTGGTATTGGCGGCTTTACGATACGGTTGTCTTTATCCAACAGTAACTTTACCAGTTTATCCCATGTAAAATACTCGTCTATCAGTTCCAGCGGCAGCAAAGTTAAATCTATCTTAACATCATCAGTAAACAGCATTAAATATGAAAATCCCTTTTCTACAGCTGGAAATAATTCCATATCTTCCGGCTTTTGCAGAATCAACCTTTCACCAAATATATCTAGCCATTTATCATCACTTGTGAAGCTGTCCATATCCGTAACAAAAAAAGTAATATCAAAATCCTGAAAATCATCAGGCGGAATATTTGTATTTGTTCTAGATCCTTCCAAAGTAACCATGCGAATGCGTTTGTCTGTTTTTGCAAAATTCAAAACAATATCATAAACTTCCTTTTCTGATCTCATTTTTATCTCCTCCAATTATTGAAATAGGTGTGAAGCCATTTTAGGGCTTTCCCGCCTTGATTACCCTTTAGCAAAGACGGGCGGGACTGTCAACGGCGGCGCATGAAATGCGCCGTTCATCTTGACCGTTGACTGGCTCGGCTGGCTTTGCTATCTTCCTGACAAATGGGAATGTCTAAGATAGTAAAGACGTCCCACATGCAACTCTTTCTTTTATTGCGGAAACCGTATCTTTAATTGTGAATGTAGTTGTGTCTATGACATTTGATTCATATACTCCCAAACCGGAAAATTGCTCCCACATTGTTTCCACTAATTCAATATTTGTTTTTCTATCTAATTTTGAGCGTTCCACAGCTCGCTTCATAGTTTCTTTTTTACTCGCTCTTAATACAATATAGTGTACCTCGTAATCTTCTTGGGCAAGAGCTTTCCATGGCTCCAAAAACCATGGCCCGACAATCCCATCTACAATTACATCATATCCGCCACGAGCATATCGCTTTGCAGCTTCTAAAAAGGCTTCAATGACAACCAGATTTTGCTCGTTGGATTCTGGCAAATGTGGTGGTATTGCGCCTTTGCTTAAGTAATGAAAAAAGTCATCGGTGTGCATATGCACTGATTTATCCATATCTGATTCCTTTGCGACAATTGACGCAGTTGTTGTTTTTCCTGTCCCCGGTGAGCCTGTAATCACAATAATTCTTCCTTGATTCATCTGTATTTTCCCTCACAATTCAAATTTATCACTTTGTTCCTGCCTGCTCAATCATCTTCTTCGCAAACTGCTGGAACATTTCAACAGTTTCTTTATCCATCGGTGTAAGCTGTCCGATCTGTCCAGCTATCATCGCCGTTACATCGTCAATGGAAAGTGGTTTTTGTTTCTGTTCCGCCAGTGCGTCCCGCATGGCTTGGAACATAGCGGCGGTCACAGCTTCTCCCGGCTGTTCCCCGTTGTCAATGTCTTTCTTAATGTCCCGCAGGATAGCCAGGAACACATTTTTGATTTTTTCAATCTCCGCTTCATGTTCCCCTATCTTTTGGGCGTTCAAAAGCTGTAAATCCTGCTTCGCTTCTGCCCGGTGTTCCGGGTGTTCTTTCATCAGGTCGGACAGGGAAGCCGTTGCCATCTCGATAAGCTGGTTTCTTGCTGTTATGCCCTTTGCCGCCGTATCCTGAAAATAAATCCGTATCAAATCTATCAGCTTAGGAAAATTCCTGTGTTCCAACAGGCGGTTGAGGATTTGCACATCAACAGCACCCGTCACAAGCCCCCTCACGGCTCCCTCGGACAAGCCTAATTCAGAAATATCGTAGCTTTTACGAACGCTCACGGTAGACAAGCCCAGTATGTAGTCTGTCGATACCTTAAATTCCTTTGCCACACCTATGAGAATATCACTGCTGACCGTTCTTGTTTCGCCGCTGACAATGCGGCTCAACTGGGAAGCGGAAACGCCTATCTTCTCCGCAAGTTCCTTTTGTGTGATGTGGTTCCCGTTGCATAAATCGGAAATCCGCTGTCCGGGCGTTCCGGGTAAAGCCATAGATACGCACCTCCTCCGCATACTTCCATTATACAGAATGATTGCAAAAATGCAATTTCCAAAGTGTAAACTTCATCAAAATGCAATTCTCGCAATATTCCGGGAATTGCATTTTTTTCGTGTAGACTTAGGGTAGTTCATCGATGGACGGCACCTTGAAAACAGAATGACCGTCCGAAAAGGAATACCCCGGCTGGGGAAGCACCGCAAGGAGTCGGACTTCGGGACAAAATGTCCCGAAGTTGCGAGGAGCGTGCCAACGCCGGAACACGCCGCAGGAATGGGGCAGGAAACCTTTTCGGGGAGAACGGCAACGGAAAGCAAAATGGAGGGAACGCATGAGAGATAACCCCTATAAAGACTTGCCGCCGCTGGAACGCAGGCCGGACGGTTCCCTTTACCGCATGACCCCGGCGCAGAGAAAACAGGCGGCCAGCCTGATACGCCGGGAGTGCTGTTGCTGTGAGGACGGCAACTGCATTGTCCTTGACGATGGGGACACCTGCACCTGTCCGCAGACGATTTCTTTCTCGGTCTGCTGTAAGTGGTTCCGCTGGGCGGTCTTGCCGCTGGACGGGACGCTGGAAGCGGAGATTTTCCGGGATAAGGACTTGAAACGCTGTGAGGTCTGCGGCGGTGTGTTCGTCCCCAAATCCAACCGGGCAAAATACTGCCCCGGCTGTGCCGCCAGAGTTCACAGGCGGCAGAAAACAGAAAGTGAACGGAAAAGGAGGTCTGCTGTGGACAGTTAGGAGCGAAAAAAGCCTTGATTTATCAGGCTTCGCAAGCCCCAAACCGGGGCTGGTGGTATAAAGTATCGCCCGCCCCGGAAAACGGGCTTCTAACCGTCCACAAAACGCACTATGACAAATACCATCTATATCCATCAGCCGGAAAAGGCGTTCAGCTTCACCCGGCTCCCGAATTTCCTCTTTGAAGCCCCCACATTCAAGCCCTTGTCCAACGAGGCAAAGGTTCTGTACGCCTTTATCCTGCGCCGGACAGAGTTATCCCGCAAGAATGGGTGGGCGGATGATTGCGGACGGATTTATCTGTACTATCCCATCTGCGAGGTGGTTGACCTGCTCCACTGTGGGCGGCAGAAAGCGGTAAACACCCTGCGGGAACTGCAATACGCCGGGCTGGTGGAGATCCAGAAGCAGGGCTGTGGAAAACCCAACCGCATTTTCCCAAAATCCTATGAAGCGGTTCCAAACACCGACTTCAAGAAATCCGGTTCTGGTACGCCGGAGGGCTGAAAACCGTACTTATGAAGTGAGGAAATCACTCCCCGGAAGTACGAAAACCGGACGGTATATAGAAATACAAAGATTAAAAAGATTTATTTATATTCTATCCATTCCAATCCTATCCGAGCTAATTTCTGCGGGATTTTCCCTGTGGAAAACCCCGGATAGGAAAGGAATGGGGAAAGGAGCAGAATGGCACAACACGCAATTTTGCGGTTTGAGAAGCACAAGGGCAACCCGGCAAGGCCGCTGGAAGCCCATCACGAAAGACAGAAAGAACAATACGCCAGCAACCCCGACATTGACACAAGCCGGAGCAAGTACAACTTTCATATCGTCAAGCCAGAGGGCAGGTACTATCATTTCATTCAAAACCGCATTGAACAGGCCGGGTGCCGAACCCGCAAGGACAGCACACGGTTTGTCGATACGCTGGTAACTGCCAGCCCGGAGTTTTTCAAGGGGAAATCCCCAAAGGAGATACAGGCGTTTTTCCAGAGGGCGGCGGACTTCCTCATTGGCCGGGTAGGACGGGAAAATATCGTGTCGGCGGTGGTACACATGGACGAGAAAACGCCCCACCTGCATTTGACCTTTGTTCCGCTGACAAAGGACAACCGCCTGTGTGCAAAGGAGATTATCGGCAACCGGGCAAACCTGACGAAGTGGCAGGACGATTTTCACGCCTATATGGTGGAGAAATATCCTGACTTGGAGCGTGGGGAGAGCGCCAGCAGGACAGGCCGGAAGCATATCCCCACCCGGCTTTTCAAACAGGCGGTTTCCCTCTCCCGGCAGGCAAGAGCCATTGAAGCCACACTGGACGGCATTAACCCGCTGAACGCCGGAAAGAAAAAAGAGGAAGCCCTCTCCATGCTGAAAAAGTGGTTCCCGCAGATGGAGAATTTCTCCGGGCAGTTGAAAAAGTACAAGGTCACAATCAATGACCTGCTGGCGGAGAATGAGAAGTTGGAAGCAAGGGCAAAGGCCAGCGAAAAAGGAAAGATGAAAGATACGATGGAACGGGCAAAGCTGAAAAGCGAACTGGACAATTTACAGCGGCTGGTTGACCGTATCCCGCCGGATATACTGGCGGAACTGAAACGTCAGCAGCGGCACACGGTAAAGGAAAGGTGATAGATATAAGCAGAAATTTTCGCCGCCTCTGT